>NZ_JAIRBP010000011.1:0-106985 GCF_021151495.1 Halomonas sp. IOP_31
CGAGGCGGTCGGCATGGTACATTTCGTCATGGCGGTTGATGCGGTTGATTCTTGTGTAGGAGCTTGAATTATAACCGATTTTCAGCCGCTTTTTTCATGTCTGATGAAATATCCGGGCTAGAGGTAGCGCCTTCGACCCTCTACCGCAAGCGTCTCGTCTGGAAG
Organism: Halomonas sp. IOP_31; assembly: GCF_021151495.1. Lineage (NCBI taxonomy): Bacteria > Pseudomonadati > Pseudomonadota > Gammaproteobacteria > Oceanospirillales > Halomonadaceae > Halomonas > Halomonas sp. IOP_31. Next base: position 166 of record NZ_JAIRBP010000011.1, read on the forward strand.
ACATCTTGAAACGTCAACAGGCCCTAATGAAGCGGCATCGTCGCTGTGGCCGGTAATAGCCGTCAAACGCTTATATTGCTGAGGAAATACTGCCTATACTGCCAACATGAAAGCTGATATCGGCTACGCTACGGGCACGCAGCCTATTTGCGAAATCGGCGATAAAGGAGGTGTTGATATGCTCACGCACGTCTGGGGACTGTTGGCGCACCCGAACCGTGAATGGAGGCAGATCCATAGCGAACGGGAGACGCTGACCCACCTCTATGCTCACCACGTATTGGCATTGGCGGCGATCCCGGTGGTAAGCGCCTTTATCGGCACCACGCAGATCGGGTGGGATTACGGCGGTGGCGAAACGATACGCCTTGCATACTCGGATGCCTTTTTCGCCGGCATCGCCTTTTACGTGGCCATTCTGGCGGCGGTGGGTTTGATGGGGATGGTCATTCATTGGCTGGCGCGGCGCTACTCTACCCAACCGAGTCGCCGCGACTGCATCATTTTCGCCGGCTACGTGGCGACGCCGATGTTCTTGAGCGGATTGGTGGCTCTCTATCCATTGCTCTGGCTATGCCTGCTGGCGATCATCGTGGGGCTCTGTTATAGCGCCGTCCTGCTGTATATCGGTATTCCCGCGTTTCTAGGCATCAGCAACGAAGAAGGCTTCATCGTCACCGGCTCGACACTGGGAATCGGCGTCTTGGTACTCGAGGTATTGCTGGGGCTGACCGTGCTGCTGTGGGGCTACGGCGCGAGACTGCTGGGTGTCGAATTGTGATGTCCAGGTCTCTTGCAATGCGAGGTGAACAACCGGGTGTCGACGACGTCCGGTTTGTTGTGCGCTCGGGAGGTGCCGAGACATGATGTCTGTTCACTGTAACGATGCCTTTAGATGATTCGGGGCTGTTATAGGTGGAATGGCGGGCGGCCTTTCAGTAGCTGGGCAGCAGCTCGGCGGGCACCAGGTGGCTCAGGGTGCGTGCCTTGAGCAGCTCGCCGGCGGCCTCGATATCCGGGGCGAAGAAACGGTCCTTGTCGTAGTAAGTCACGCGCTCACGCAATGCCCCGCGGGCCTGCTCCAGGGGTGCGGTGGTGGTGAGGCCGTTGCGGAAATCGAGTCCTTGGCAGGCGGCCAGCCATTCGATGGCGATGGCTCCACGCACATTATCGGCCATTTCCCATAGCCGTTTGCCGGCTGCGGGGGCCATCGAGACGTGATCCTCCTGGTTGGCCGATGTCGGCAGGCTGTCGACGCTATGCGGGTGCGCCAGTGCCTTGTTCTCGCTGGCCAGCGCCGCGGCGGTGACCTGGGCGATCATGAAGCCGGAGTTGATCCCACCGTTCTCGACCAGAAACGGTGGCAACTGCGACATATGCTTGTCCATCATCAGCGAGATGCGCCGCTCGGTAAGCGAGCCGATTTCGGCGATGGCCAGCGCCAGATTGTCGGCCGCCATGGCCACCGGCTCGGCGTGAAAATTACCGCCGGAGATGATGTCGCCATTGTCGGTGAATACCAGCGGATTGTCGGAGACCGCGTTGGCCTCGATGGCCAGTACCTCGGCGGCCTGGCGGATCTGCGTCAGGCACGCACCCATCACCTGCGGTTGGCAGCGCAGCGAGTAGGGATCCTGAACCTTATCGCAGTCGGCATGCGAATCGCTGATCTGGCTGCGTGAGCCAAGCAAGTGACGGTAGGCCGCGGCGGCATCGATCTGGCCACGTTGACCGCGCGCCTCATGGATACGCGCATCGAAGGGCGCGCGCGAACTCAGCGTCGCCTCAACGGTCAACGCGCCGCACACCGTGGCCGCCGCGAACAGGTCCTCGGCCTCGAACAGGCCCTTGAGGGCGTAGGCGGTGGACACCTGGGTGCCGTTGAGCAGGGCGAGGCCCTCCTTGGGCGCCAGCGACAGCGGCTCGAGCCCGGCGATGGCCAGGGCCTCTCGGGCCGGCAGCCATTCGCCGCCGTGGCGGGCCTTGCCCTCGCCGAGCAGCAGGGCGCTCATGTGGGCCAAGGGCGCCAAGTCGCCGGAGGCACCTACGGAGCCCTTGAGCGGAATGCGTGGATAAACCTCCGCATTGATGAGCGCGATCAGTGCGTCCAGTACCTGGCGGCGAATACCCGAGAAGCCTCGCGCCAGGGCATTGACCTTGAGCACCATGATCAGCCGCACCAGAGCGTCGTCCATGGGCGCGCCGACGCCGGTGGCGTGGGACAGCACCAGCGAGCGCTGCAAGTCCCCGAGCTGGCCCTTCTCGATACGTGTCCGGGCCAGCAGGCCGAAGCCGGTATTGATGCCATAGGCGGTACGCTCTTCCGCGAGCACCCGATTGACACAGTCCACGCTGCGCTGGATGGCAGTGTCGGTGCTATCCGGCAGGCTGACTTGAAGCGGGGCCTCGAAAACCTGGCGCATTTGCGCCAGGGTCATCTTGCCGGGGGAAATCTCGAGATGGCTCATCACTTGCCCTCCTGTGCGTCGATCATCGGCAGATCGAGGCCACCCTCATGGGCGCTCTGTTTGGCGATGTCATAGCCCGCATCGGCATGGCGCATCACCCCGGTGGCCGGATCGTTACGCAGCACGCGACCGAGGCGCTTGTGGGCATCGTCGCTGCCATCGGCGACGATCACCACCCCGGCGTGCTGGGAATAGCCCATGCCCACGCCGCCGCCGTGGTGCAGCGACACCCAGGTGGCGCCGCCGGCGGTATTCAGCAGGGCGTTGAGCAGCGGCCAGTCGGATACGGCGTCGGAGCCATCGAGCATCGACTCGGTCTCGCGGTTGGGGCTGGCCACCGAGCCGGAATCCAGATGGTCGCGGCCGATGACCACCGGCGCCTTGAGCTCGCCGTTCTTGACCATCTCGTTGAAGGCCTGACCCAAACGGGCGCGGTCCTTGAGGCCGATCCAGCAGATGCGTGCCGGCAGGCCCTGGAAGCGGATGCGCTCGCGGGCCATGTCGAGCCAGTTATGCAGGTGCGGGTCGTCGGGTATCAGCTCCTTGATCTTGGCGTCGGTCTTGTAGATGTCCTCGGGGTCGCCGGATAGCGCCGCCCAGCGGAACGGGCCGATACCCTGGCAGAACAGCGGCCGGATGTAGGCGGGTACGAAGCCGGGGAAGTCAAAGGCATTCGCGACACCTTCGTCCTTTGCCATCTGGCGGATATTGTTGCCGTAGTCGAAGGTCGGGATGCCCTGGGCCTGGAAGTCGAGCATCGCCTGCACATGCACCGCCATGGATTGCTTGGCGGCCTTGACCACTGCTTGGGGTTCGCGCTTGCCGCGGGCGACGTAGTCGTCCCAATTCCAGCCCGCTGGCAGGTAGCCGTGCAGCGGGTCGTGGGCGCTGGTCTGGTCGGTGACCATATCCGGACGTGCGCCGCGCTTGACCAGTTCCGGCAACACCTCGGCGGCGTTGGCGCACAGGCCGATGGAGACCGCCTGGCCCGCCTTGATGTACTTCTCGATGCGTGCCAGGGCGTCGTCGAGATCGTTGGCCTGTTCGTCGAGATAGCGCGTGCGCAGGCGAAAATCGATGCGTGACTGCTGGCACTCGATGGTAAGCGAAGTTGCGCCGGCGAGCGTCGCCGCCAGCGGCTGAGCGCCGCCCATGCCGCCGAGTCCGGCGGTGAGGATCCAGCGACCGGCGAGCTTGCCGCCATAGTGCTGGCGACCGGCCTCGACGAAGGTTTCGTAGGTGCCCTGGATGATGCCCTGGGAGCCGATGTAGATCCACGAGCCGGCGGTCATCTGGCCGTACATCATCAGGCCCTTGCGATCCAGCTCGTTGAAATGCTCCCAGTTGGCCCAGGCCGGCACCAGGTTGGAATTGGCGATCAATACCCGGGGGGCATCCTTGTGGGTCTCGAACACGCCCACCGGCTTGCCGGACTGAATCAGCAACGTTTGATGATCTTCCAGGCGCTGGAGCGTCTCGACGATCTTGTCGAAGCATGGCCAGTCCCGCGCGGCGCGGCCAATGCCGCCATAGACCACCAGGTCCTCGGGGCGCTCGGCGACGTCCGGATGCAGATTGTTCATCAACATGCGCAGCGGCGCTTCGGTCAGCCAACTCTTGCAGGTAAGCTCGGTGCCGGTGGGTGCGGCGATCTGGCGGCTGGGGTCGTGACGCTTGTCGGTGTCGGACATGCTTGTGGTCTCTCTTGGTTCTTTTAGACAAATATTGAGGCTGGTTTAGACAAACACTGCGGTTGGTGGCTGGTGGCTGGTGGCTGGTGGCTGGTGGCTGGTGGCCGATTCAGCCGGTCAGGGTCAATTGATGGACGAGTCGCGCCGCGACCTTGGCGGTGCGGCCGTCGATGTCGTGCTCAGGATTGAGTTCGGCGATATCGGCGAGTCGCAGCTTGCCGCTATCGCGGATGATCTCGATCAGCGGCTCGATCAGCGCCAGCGACACGCCGCGCGCCGCCGGCGCGCTGACCCCCGGCGCCTCGGTAGCGGGCAGTACATCGAGATCGATGGTGAGATAAAGATGCTCGCAGTGAGCGATGAAACGCTTGACGTCGCGCAAGATGGCCTCGAGTGTGGCCGCGGTGAATTCGCGGTCCTCGCGCACCAGCACGCCGAGATCCTTGGCACGCTGGAACAGGGCGCGGGTATTGCTGGCGCGACTGACGCCCAGACAGGCATAGCGGAACGGCCAGTGACGTTGCTCGCACGCATCGGCGATCTGGGCGAAGGGCGTACCGGAGGAGTGCGCATGGCTCGGGTCGCGCAGATCGAAGTGCGCATCGAGATTGACGATACCGATTTGCGGTGGCCGGTCGTGCTTGCTGCCTTGCGCTTCCAGGTGCCGGGCAAGCCCCTGCCAGCTGCCGAAGGCGATCTCGTGGCCGCCGCCCAGCGCCACCGGGAAATGGCCGGCGTCGAGCAATTCGGCCAGGCGCTCACCAAGACGCTGCTGGGCCTCTTCCAGGGCATCGCCTCGGCACACCACATCGCCGGCATCGAAGGCCGGGGCCTGGCGATGCCAGGCCAGCGGCGCCAGGGCGCGACGGATCGCCTGCGGACCCTGGGTGGCGCCGGGCCGGCCCTGGTTGCGCTTGACCCCCGCATCCGAGGCGAAGCCGAGCAGGGCGACGCCCTTGCTACCTGCTTGATCCAGCGGCCGAATGCATTGATGCCAGCGCTCGCTGTTGCTTTCCGGGTCGATGCGCCCGGTCCAGGCGGACATGTCGATGGTCTCAGCGGTCATGGGTGAGCTCTCCCCTGAACAGGCGCTGGCGCAGCCGGCCGGGTTGCACGGCATAGGCCAGTTCGGCGGGGCGCTGAATGTCCCACACGCACAGGTCGGCGGGCGCGCCCTCGTAGAGGCGGCCCAGCTCGCGGCGGCCTAGGGCGGCGGCGCCGTGGGCGGTCATGCCGGCCAGCGCCTCACGGGGTGTCAGACGAAACAGCGTGCAGGCCAGGTTGAGCATCAGCGTCGGCATGAACAGCGGCGAGCTGCCCGGGTTGCAGTCCGTGGCTACGGCCATGGGCACGCCGGCGTCGCGCAGCGCCTGGATAGGCGGCAGTTGGGTTTCCCGCAGGGTATGAAAGGCGCCGGGCAGGATGACCGCGACGCTGCCGGCCTGGCGCATGGCCGCGATGCCCGCCTCGTCCAGGTATTCGATATGGTCCACGGAGCGCGCGCCGTAGCCCGCCGCCATGGCGCTGCCACCCAGCTTGGAAAGCTGTTCCGCGTGCGCCTTGATGGGCAGATCATGGGTCTGGGCCGCCTGGAAGACGCGCTCGCACTGGGCCACGGAGAAGGCGATCGCCTCGCAGAACACGTCGACCATATCGACGAGCCCTTCGGCGACGGCGGCAGGAATCATCTCGTCGCACACCAGATCGATATAGGTGTCGCTGGCGGCTGCGTATTCCGGCGGCAAGGCATGGGCGCCGAGCAGGGTAGTGACGACCCGCACCGGTAGTGTCTCGCCGAGGCGCCGGGCGACCCGCAGCATCTTGAGCTCGTCTTCGACGTTCAGCCCGTAGCCGGACTTGATCTCCACGGTGGTCGCGCCGTCGTCGATCAGCGCCTGCAAACGCGGCTGGGCCTTGTCGAAGAGCGCTTCCTCGCTGGCGGCCCGCGTCGCGCGCACGGTACTCAGAATGCCGCCGCCGGCCTTGGCGATCGCCTCGTAGCTGGCGCCCTCCAGGCGCATCTCGAACTCGTCGGCACGGCTGCCGCCGAACACCAGGTGGGTGTGGCAGTCCACCAGCCCCGGGGTCATCACCCCGCCCCGGCCGGCGTCGTGGGCGTACTCGCAGCGCATCGCGTCGAATTCCTGCATCGGCTGCAGCGCTTCGATCCGGCCATCGCGTACCAGAACGGCCATCGGCTCCGGCAATTCTCGATTGCCGTCGAATACCGTCATGTCACGCCATAGCAGGGAGGATATCTCGGGCATGGAGGCTCCTTGAAGAATATCGCTTCTAATTGTATATACAAATGCGTTGACTACAAGAAACGAGAGGTCTTCATGTCGCACCAAGAAAAGACATCATTTGCGAGCGAGGAGCAGGAGCGTCGGTATTCCCTGAAGACGATGCTCTACCTGTTCATTCCCAGCCTGCTGGGGATCCTGATCTTTTTCGTGCCCGTGACACTGGCGGGACGGACCACCATCCCGCTCGATCACATGGTCACTGGGGCACGATATTTGTTGGGTGGGCTGGATGGCTGGTATGCATTGGCACTGATCGTCGCCGGGGCGGCCTATCCTTTGGTGACCGGTAACTGGCGACGTAGCGTTACCGACCGGGTCTTCACCGTGCTCAAGCTATTGGGCGTCGTGGCGGCGGTAATGGCGCTCAGCGGTTGGGGGCCGGCGTTGCTGCATACGCCGGACATGTTGCCTTTTCTGTTCGGCAAACTGGTGATCCCGGTGGGGCTGATCGTGCCGATTGGGGCTATCTTCCTGGCATTGCTGATCAGTTATGGCCTGCTCGAGTTGATCGGCATTCTGCTGCAACCGATCATGCGGCCGATCTGGCGGACGCCGGGAAAATCGGCGATCGACGCCGTGGCATCCTTCGTCGGCAGTTACTCGATTGGTCTGCTGATCACCAATCGCGTCTATCAAGCGGGGCAGTATTCGCCGCGCGAGGCGGCCATCATTGCGACCGGGTTTTCCACGGTATCGGCGACCTTCATGATTATCGTCGCCAAGACGCTGGACTTGATGGCGGTATGGAACCTGTATTTCTGGCTGACGCTGCTGATCACCTTCGCGGTGACCGCGATTACCGTGCGCTTGCCACCGCTGGCACGGATGGACGACGAGAAATCTGATGACGAGCCTGGAGTGCCTCGCGGACGCCGGCTGGTGACCGCCTGGCGCGCTGGCCTTGATGCTGCGCATCACGCGCCGAGTCTGATGCGCAGTGTGGCACTCAACTTCAAGGAAGGGCTGCTGATGGCGATCAGCATTCTGCCGTCGATCATGTCGGTGGGGTTGATCGGTCTGCTGCTCGCCAAGTACACGCCGCTGTTCGATTGGCTGGGTCTGCTGTTTTACCCAATGACGGCGTTGTGGGGGCTCGACGAGGCGATGGCGCTGGCCCAAGCCGCCTCGACCGGGCTGGCCGAAATGTTCCTGCCGGCCCTGCTGATGGGGGATGCCGGTTTCGTGGCTCGCTTCGCCACGGGCGTGGTATCGGTATCGTCGGTATTGTTCTTCTCGGCTTCGATCCCCTGCATCCTTTCGACCACGATTCCGCTTTCGGTGGGGCGCATTGTCGTCGTCTGGTTTTTGCGCACGGCGCTGGGATTGTTGCTGGCGGTGCCGGCTGGTTATCTGGCCCAGGCCTTGGTTGGCGGTTAACCGCGTACGAAGGGAAGGCCCGCCACGTCCAGCGGCGGCGCGATCAACGCGCCGCCGCTGGCGTTTGGTAGTTTGCAAAGGGCCTATCCGGAATGATGCTTGGCAAATTCAGGCAGAGCGTGCCTGTGAGCGCAACTTGTAGCGGTCGCCGGGGTGGATCAATCGGGCGTAGCTGATCAGGTGTTCTCCGGACCAGGTGCGTCGCACCATGCTCAGGCACGGTGCGCTGACAGGAATTTCCAGCCAGTCGGCGGTCTGGGTATCGACCAGCACGGCTTCCACCACATGCTCCATATCGGAAATCGGGCAGGCGGCGACCAGCACCTCGTTGGGCGTATAGCGCGAGAAGTCGGTTTTCAGGTAATTCGGCACCCAGCGTGGGTTGACGTAGCGATTTTCCAGTTGGATCGGAATCTCGTTCTCGCGATGAATCAGGATGGTATGGAAGACCTGCGTGCCGAGGCGCACGCCGAGGCGCAAGGCGACTTCATCGTCGGCCTCGATGGATTCGCAGCGCAGCATGTCATTACGGTAGTGATGCCCCCGCTGACGCACTTCTTCGGCGATGTTGCGGATCTCGAGTAGCGATGATTCGGCCTTCAAGTCGGTAACGAACGTCCCCAGCCCCGGCTGGCGGACCAGATAGCCTTCGTGAACCAGGTCGCGAATCGCCTTGTTGGCGGTCATGCGGCTGACGTCGAACTGCTGGGCAAGTTGCTCTTCCGGCGGAATCTGATGATGGACCGGATAGGTTCCGGAGCGAATTCGCTCGAGAAGGAACTGCTTGATCTGTAGATAGCGTGGCGCTTGGGTCACAGGCATCTCAGGCGATCCGGTAAGCATGCGGCAGTTCGGCGAGCAGGCCACGCCCGCCGGCCATGGTCAGGGCCAGGTCGTTGAGTGCGTCCCACACCGGCAGCGCCAGGCCGCCCTTGACGGCCTGGTCGATGCGCTGGGCGAACAGCAGCAACTTGTGCAGGCGGCGGTGGGGCAGGCGTTGCAATGCTTGCTGATAATTGGGACGGCGCTTTTCGGGAATCATCGGGCGTTGCTGCTTGCAGGCATGCTCGAGGCTCTGGCCCTGCTCGAGGTGCTGTTGCAGGGAGAGCAGCGTACGCATCTCGCGACTCAGCGCCCACAGCACCACCGGTGCCTCGATGCCTTCGCTGCGCAGGCCTCTGACAATACGCACGGTGCGCTCGCGTTCGCCGCGCAGGCAGGCATCGGTCAACGTGAAGACGTCGTAGCGGGCGCTGTCCTCGACCCCCGAGGTGATCGCCTCGGTGTCGAGTCGCGCGCCGGGGGGCAGCAGCAGCGAGAGCTTCTGCAACTCCTGGTCGGCGGCGAGCAGATTGCCCTCGGTGCGTTCGCCGAGCAGCCGGGCGGCGTCCATGTCGAGTTGCAGGCCGTAGCGGGCGGCCCGGTCGCGCATCCAGAAGCCCAGCCGCGAATGATCGACCGGCCACACCGGCACGAACACGCCGAGCTTGTCGAGCGCCTTGAACCATTTGCTCTGCTGTTGCTTGCGATCGAGCCGACCCGCCGAGATCAGCAGCACGTCGTCGCTGTTCGGCGCCTGCGCGGCGAACGCTTCCAGCGCCTTGCCGCCTTCCTGGCCGGGCGCCTGGTCGCCGAGGCGCAGTTCGATAAGCTTGCTGGTAGCGAACAGCGACATGCTGGCCGCGGACTCGGTGAGCCGCCCCCATTGAAAACCGCTCTCGACGTGTAGCACCTCGCGCTCCTCGATGCCGCGTTCGCGGGCCACCCGCCTGACTTCGTCGCAGGCGTCGCGCTGGATCAGCGGCTCGTCGCCGGCGACGATGATCACCGGCGGCAATTTCCTGGCCAGCGTCTCGGGCAGCTTGTCGGGGAAGACCTTCACCGCGTGGCGTCCAGGTTGCGCAGCCGGTCGATCAGGCGCTGGGCGGCGTCGCGGCGCAGCGCCTCGAGCGCCCGCTCGCGGTCGTTGTCCCGAGTCAACAGCTCATTGTCGTTGGCCCGGAACGTGGTCGTCACCTGCATTCGCTGCTGGTCGAGCAGGTAGGCGTTGTCGGCGGTGCGCTGGATCGAGAACGGCACCTCGAGCTGCAGTTCGATCTCCTGGGTGCCGCTGTCGCTTCCGCTCAGGCTGATCTCCTGAATGCGCTCCGTGCCGAGATTGAGGCGCAACGGTGCGGCGTCGCTCAGTTCGATCCCGGCGTCGTGCAGCGCGCGAGTGACACTATCGCTGAGCGCCGAGGGTGTCGTCGCCAGGACCAGACGCTCGATGCCTGCGTCTTGTGTGGCCCCGGTGCCGCGCAGCTGGAAGCCGCAGCCGGGCAGGGCGGTGATGCCGGCACCGAGCAGCGCAGCGCTCAGCGACCGGGCGAGAAAGGTTCGACGCTTCACGGCTAGCTCCTTGCATTGTGGTTAGCGACACGCGCTGGGTGGCGACGCTCAGCTGGCAACGATGTTGACCAGTTTTCCCGGCACCACGATCACCTTGCGCAGCGTCTTGCCCTCGATGTGTCGCTGGACGTTCTCGTTGGCCAGCGCTTCGGCCTCGACGGTGTCCCTGACGGTATCGGGGGCGATCTCGATGCGCGCGCGCAGCTTGCCGTTGACCTGCACGACGAGCTCGAGGCTGTCCTTGACCAGCGCGTGCTCGTCGAGCTCGGGCCAGCGGGCGTCGATGGCCGGCTCGCGATGGCCGAGGGCCTGCCACAGCGCATGGCAGGCATGCGGGGTGATCGGGGCGAGCAGCAGCACGCAGGTCTCGACCGCCTCGCGGGCGACCGCCAGATCCTGAGGCGCGCCGCCGGCGCGCTCGCCCTGGAAGCGGCCGAGCGCGTTGGTCAGTTCCATCACCGCGGCAATGGCGGTATTGAAGGTGGTGCGCCGGCCGATGTCATCGCTGGCCTTCTTGATGGTCTCGTGGGTCTTGCGACGCAACCCCCTTTGCGCGTCATCGAGCGCCTGAGGGTCGAAAGAGTGAGGGTCGAGTGCAGGCGCCGTGCCGGCGTCTTGCTCGGCGGCCAGGTGATCGGCGACCAGTTTCCATAGCCGCTTCATGAAGCGATGCGCGCCTTCGACGCCGGCATCGGACCATTCCAGCGATTGCTCCGGCGGGGCGGCGAACATCATGAACAGGCGCACGGTGTCGGCGCCGAAGCGCTCGATCATCGCCTGCGGGTCGACGCCGTTGTTCTTCGACTTGGCCATCTTCTCGATGCCGCCCATCTGCACCGGCTCACCGTCGCTCTTCAATACCGCGCTGACCGGCCGGCCCTTGTCATCGCGCTTGACCTCGACGTCGGCCGGATTGAACCAGTCCTTGCCGCCGTTTCCGGTCTCGCGATAGAAGGTCTCGGCGATCACCATGCCCTGGGTCAGCAGGCGCTGGAACGGCTCGTCGCTCGCAATCAGGCCGAAGTCGCGCATCAGCTTGTGGAAGAAGCGCGCGTAGAGCAGGTGCAGAATGGCGTGCTCGATACCGCCGATGTACAGATCTACCGGCAGCCAGTAGTCGGCGCGTTCGTCGAGCATCGCCTCGCGGTTGTCGGCGCAGGCGAAGCGTGCGTAGTACCAGCTCGACTCCATGAAGGTGTCGAAGGTGTCGGTCTCGCGGGTCCAGCCGTCGCCCAGATCATAGAACGCCGGCATCTTCTTGAGCGGCGAGCCGCTGGCGTCGACCTCGACCTCCATCGGCAGCGCGACCGGCAACTCCTCGTCGGTCAGCGCCACGGTCTGACCCCCGGGGCCGTACTTGACCGGGATCGGCGCGCCCCAGTAGCGCTGACGGGCCACTCCCCAGTCGCGCAGCCGGAAATTGGTCTTGACCGTGCCGCGGCCGTCGGACTCGAGCCGCGCGGCGATCGCCTGGAAGGCGGCGTCGAAGTCGAGGCCGTCGAACTCGCCGGAATTGATCAGCGCGCCATGCTCGACATAAGCGCCTTGGCTGAGATCCGGAGCGTCGCCTCGTGCGTCGGCGATCACCGCGACGATCGGCAGGTCGTACTTGGTGGCGAACTCCCAGTCGCGCTGATCGTGGCCGGGGACGGCCATCACCGCGCCGGTGCCGTATTCCATCAGCACGAAGTTGGCCACGTAGATCGGCACTGGGTTACCGCTCAGCGGGTGACGCGCGGTGAAACCGGTATCGCGGCCACGCTTCTCCATGGTTGCCAGATCCGCTTCCGAGGTACCGCCGCGGGCGCACTCCTCGAGGAAGTCGGCCAGCGACGGGTCGTTCGCGGCCGCGGCCTTGGCCAATGGATGGCTGGCGGCAACGGCGACGTAGGTCACGCCCATCAGCGTATCGGGGCGGGTGGTGTAGACATCCAGCGTCTCGTCGCGGCCGTCGACGTCGAAGCTCAGCTCGACCCCGCGGGACTTGCCGATCCAGTTGCGCTGCATGGTCTTGACCTGTTCCGGCCAGTCGACGTGATCGAGGTCGGCGAGCAGTTCCTCGGCGTAATCGGTGATCTTGAGAAACCACAGCGGGATCTCCCTGCGCTCGACCAGCGCGCCGGAGCGCCAGCCGCGCCCGTCGATGACCTGCTCGTTGGCGAGCACGGTGTTGTCCACCGGATCCCAGTTGACCGCGGCCATCTTCTTGTAGACCAGCCCCTTGTCGACAAGCTTGGCGAAGAACCACTGCTCCCAGCGATAGTAGTCGACGTCGCAGGTGGCGAACTCGCGGCTCCAGTCGTAGGCGAAGCCCAGCGCCTTCAACTGGCGACGCATGTAGTCGATGTTCTGGTAGGTCCAGTCCCCGGGCGGCACGCGGTTCTTGATCGCGGCGTTCTCCGCCGGCATGCCGAAAGCGTCCCAGCCCATCGGCTGCAGGACGTTCTTGCCCTGCATGCGCTGGTAGCGCGAGACCACGTCGCCGATGGTGTAATTGCGCACGTGCCCCATGTGCAGCTTGCCGCTGGGGTAGGGGAACATCGACAGGCAGTAGAACTTCTCGCGGCAGGCGTCCTCGACGGCCTTGAAGCACTGATTCTCGTCCCAGTAGCTCTGGGCGGCCGATTCGATCGCGTGGGGCTGGTACTGAGTGTCCATCGTTTGCGTGGGGCACCTTGCGTTGGGGATCGGTGGCGTCGGCTCGACCCGGCGGCGGGGAGCGCGATGCAACCGCTGGAGATAACACCCTGCCACACAATGTGTGAGAAAATTAATGGAGGCAGGCATGGAATACCGTCAATGCTGGCCCAAGGATACCCCAAGACGTGCATGGGCAGGTAGGGCCGCCGGCAAGGCGGCGACCGTCAGGCCAGCACCCGAGAATGATAGGAGAGGCACCATGAGTGACGACAAGCAACAGGACCGGCGGCTGCACGATGCCTACGAGCGCGTGCTGCACCGCATGCGCGACGGGGCCGACGAGCTCTCCTGGGAGCGGCTGCAGCATGAACTCGACGAAGCGGTGGCTTTCGAAGTCGAGGTCGAGGAGTTCACCAAGGATGAGATGTCGCTGTTGCGGGCCTGGGTCGAGCGCGACTTGAAGGACCTGCGTCGCTACCTGGCCGCCGGTGGCAGCGGCGTGGCCAGTTGGCTGGGCATCGACCTGAACGTGCTGTCGCGCAAGATCAGCGAGGCGCTGTTGTCGATCGCCGATCGCAGCGTGGTGGAGCGCGAGCGTTTCGAGGACGACCTGGAAGCCGCCCGCGCCGATTACGTCGAGGGCGAGCTGGCCGCGCCGGGTCGCATGGCCTGCGTGCACTGTGGCGAGACGCTGGCGCTGGAGCGCGTCGCCCGGCTCGAGCCCTGCCATGCCTGCGGGCATCGCTACTTCGAGCGCGCCCCGGCGCGTGGCGCGGCCGAGTGACTGGCTGTTGATCGGCGCCCTGATTCGCTATCAATGGTGCCGCTGTCAATCAGCGCCGCCGGGCCTGGCGCAAGCGTAGTCCGGCGGCGAGCATCAGCCCGGCGAGCAGCCAGGTCGGCCAGCTGCCGGTGCGGGTGAAGGGCGTTTCGCCCTGCATGGTGCGGACCTCGCCGATGACCTGCGCGGTCTCGAACTGCGCCGCGCGGCTGGTTATTCGCCCCTGTGGGTCGATGATCGCGGTGACTCCGTTGCTGGTGGCGCGCATGAGATAGCGGCCGTTCTCCAGCGCTCTCAGACGGGCCATCTGCAAATGCTGCAGCGGGCCGATGGAATCACCGAACCAGGTGTCGTTGGACACTGTCATCAACACCTCGGCCTGGCGTGCCCGGCTCGCCACCAGGTCGGGATAGGTGATCTCGTAGCAGATCGCCGTGCCGATTCTCAGGCCGGCCGCGCGGATCGGTTGCTGGTCATTCGCGCCGGCCGAGAAGCTCGACATCGGCAGGTCGAAGAAGGCGATGACGCCGCGCAACAGCCCTTCCAGCGGCATGTATTCGCCGAACGGCACCAGGTGCTCCTTGCGATAGCGCCCCTGGCTGTCGCCGAAACCGATCACCGCATTGTAGTAATCGTCCTGCGCGTCGCGTTCGACGATCCCCGTCAACAGTGCCGTATCGGCGGGCAGCGTCGCCTGGAGGCGTTCGAGTAGCGGCAGGGCCTGTCGTTCGAACATCGGCAGGGCGGTTTCCGGCCAGACAATCAACTGGATATTGTCATCGAGGCCGCGGGTCAGGCGGGTATAGGTGTTGGCAGCGGTACGTCGGCCCTCGTCGGTCCATTTCATCAATTGCGGCAGATTGCCCTGCAAGAGCGCCACGCGAGTCGTCTCGCCGGGCGTCGTCCATTGCCCGGGTAGCGTCAGTGGCGCCAGCCACATCGCGGCGAGGGGAGCGAGCGCCCACCAGCGCCTTCGCAGCAGTTCGACCAGCAGCGTGCCGCTGAGCGCGGTGATCAGGCTCAGCAGATAGACGCCGCCGAGCGGCGCCAGCGGTGCCAGCGGCGAGTCGACATGGGCGCTGCCCAGCAAGAGCCAGGGGAAGCCGGTGAACAGGTAGGTGCGCAGCACTTCGACGAGTACCCAGAGCCCGGCGAAGCTGAGCCAGGCCAGCCGCGCTCCGGTGAATCGCCGGTAGCACCAGAACGGCACGGCGTAGAACAGCGCCAGGGTCACCACGAACAGCGCGGTCAGGAACACCGCCAGCGGCACGCCGGTATAGCCGTAGTCGTGAATCGACACGTAGATCCACGAGGTGCCCGAGCCGAACAGGCCGACGCCGTAGCTCCAGCCACGCAGTGCTGCCTGTCCCGGGGTCTGGGTATGAAGCCCGGCGAACACCAGAGCGACGGCCACCGGCCCCAGCCACCACAGCTGGAAGGGCGAGAAGGTCAGCGTGGTCAGGCCGCCGGCGAGCAGGGCGGCCAGGTAGCCCATCCAGGGCCGATAAACAGTCGGCATTCGAGGTACTCCGTAGCGGGACGTGCCTCTTATACCAGAGCCGTTGTGCAAAACGAAACTGCCGCGATCGGCCGGGTCGGGCTGATCCTAGCCGTCGTGCCCGTCGTCGCTCGCGCCTTCGGCGACCTGCTCGACCTGCAGCAGGCGGATGCGCCGGTTGTCGGCGCCCAGTACGGTGAAACGCCACTCGCCGAGATGGGCCTGCTCGCCGCGCCGCGGCAGGTAGCCGAAGCGCTGCATCACCAGGCCGCCGACGGTATCGAACTCGTCGTCGGAGAACGCGGTATCGAAGCGCTCGTTGAAATCGTCGATGGGGGTCAAGGCGCGAATCGCGAAGCTGCCGTCGCCCATGTCGCGGATGTCGTCTTCCTCGTCGGTGTCGTGCTCGTCTTCGATGTCGCCGACGATCTGCTCGAGGATGTCCTCGATGGTCACGATGCCCGCCGTGCCGCCATACTCGTCGATCACCACCGCCATGTGGTTGTGGGTGTCGCGGAACTCCTTGAGCAGGCTGTTGAGGCGCTTGGACTCGGGGATGAACATCGCCGGGCGAATCACTTCGCGCAGGGCGATGCGGTCACGCTTGCCGTCGTTGACCTGCAGCAACGGCAGCAGGTCCTTGACCAGCAGGATGCCGAGTACCTCGTCGAGATTCTCGCCGATCACCGGATAGCGCGAGTGGCCGGTTTCGAAGATCACCGGCAGGTAGTCTTCGGGGGGCTGGTCTATGCCGATGGCGGTAACCTGCGAACGCGGGATCATCACCTCGCGGGTCTGCTGATCGCTGATCTGGAAGGCGCCCTCGATGATCGTCAGCGCGTCCGGGTCCAGGCGCAGCTTGGCGGCGGCCTCGCGCAAAAAGACCAGCAACTCGTCGCGTGAATTGGGTTCGTCGGAATCGCTGGAAAAGGCAGTGAACAACTTCTCGAGCCAGGACTTGCCGCCCTGGCTGCTCGATCGGTCTTCGCTCATGCGTCGGGTCTCGTGTCCTCGCTGTCACGCTCGTCATCGGCAAGCGCGTAGGGATCGGGAATGCCGAAGCCATCGAGAACGGCACGCTCGATGGCTTCCATGATCTCGGCTTCAGCCTCATCTATATGGTCGTAACCCAATAAATGCAAGGTGCCGTGGATCACCAAATGGGCGTAGTGATCGGCCAGTGGCTTGTGCTGCTGGCGGGCTTCGCGACGCATGACCGGATGGCTGATCACCAGGTCGCCGAGCAGCGGCAGGTCAATTCCGGGGGGCGCCTCGAAAGGAAAGGAAAGCACATTGGTGGGCCGGTTCTTGCCGCGATAGTCGCGATTGAGCGCCTGGCTCTCGGCGTCGTCGACCAGGCGGATGGTCAGCTCCGGCGCCGCGGCGCCGGATTGCCCGGTGACGCGCGCATGCGCGGCAAGGGTCGCCGCGACCCAACGACTCAGCGCCTCGACACCGGGCAGCTCATCGCCTCTCTCGATGGCCAGCTGCAGGTCGATCAGCGGCCCGGGGGCGTCGTTCATGAGGCGTTCTCGCCCGAGGAGGCCGCGCCGCGCGATTCAAACGCCCCTGTCTCGGCGGCCTGTCTCTCCCGGCGGGCCGCCTCGCGGGCCTCGCGGCGGGCGCGGTCATCGGCTTCCTGCTCGGCCTCGAAGTAGTCGTAGGCCTCGATGATCCGCTGCACCAGCGGATGACGGACCACGTCCTTGGCGGCGAAGTGGGTGACGCCGATCCCCGGCGTGTCCTTGAGCACGTCGAGCACCTGGATCAGTCCGGACTGCTGGCCGCGCGGCAGGTCGACCTGGGTGATGTCGCCGGTGATCACCGCGGTGGAGCCGAAGCCGATGCGAGTCAGGAACATCTTCATCTGTTCGCGGGTGGTGTTCTGGCTCTCGTCGAGAATGATGAAGGCATTGTTCAGCGTGCGCCCGCGCATGTAGGCAAGCGGGGCGATCTCGATCACCTGGCGCTCGATCAGCTTGGCCACCTGTTCGAAGCCGATCATCTCGTAGAGCGCGTCGTAGAGCGGGCGCAGATAGGGATCGATCTTCTGGGCCAGGTCGCCGGGCAGAAAGCCCAGCTTCTCGCCGGCCTCGACCGCCGGGCGCACCAGCAGGATGCGCCGCACCTGCTGCTGGTTGAGCGCCTCGACGGCGGCGGCGACGGCCAGGTAGGTCTTGCCGGTGCCCGCCGGGCCGATGCCGAAATTGATGTCGTGCTTGCGGATGCTGGCGACGTAGTTCTGCTGGTTCAGACCGCGCGGCTTGATGACGGCGCGCGGGGCGCGAATGATCACCTCGCCGTCGCCGCTCGTGCCTTCTTCTTCCTCGAGCGCCTCGATGCCGGATTCCTGCAGAAACAGATGCACGGTATCGGGATCCAGGTCGCCGGATTCGGTCTCGCGGTAAATATGCTCGACTACATTGGCCGCCGCCTTGACGTGCGGCCCGGGGCCGGCCAGCTGGAAGGTGTTGCCGCGGTTGCGCAGGGTCACGCCGAGGCGCGATTCGATCAGTTTGAGATGTTCATCCCGCTGCCCGCAGAGCTTGGCCAGCCGCATGGGATCATTGGGCTCGAGGGTCAGGGTGAGGACGCGATTGGCCGGAGAACTTTGTTGACTCAAGAACAGGCTTCCATAGGGTGTCTGGGAAATAGGGTATCTGGGAACATGCAGTCAGCTTAGTGCCCCGGGCGAGCCCGGGGCAAACAAATGCAGTCGACTGTCTCTGCAAGCGGACTTTGCAAGCGGGGCGCGGTCAGTGACGGACCGGCGAGACCAGCGTGGCGCGCAGCGAATTGGGCAGCGCTTCGGTGATCTCGACGTCGACGAAGGTGCCGATCGTTGCGGTGGGGTCGTCGGCGCTGAAGTTGACCACCCGGTTGTTCTCGGTGCGTCCGGTGAGCTTGCCGGGGTCGCGGGGCGAGAAGCCGGTGACCAGAATGCGCTGGGTCGAGCCGACCATGCGCCGGCTGATCTGCATGGCGTTCTGGTTGATGCGCTCCTGGAGGATCGCCAGGCGCTGTTTCTTGACCGCCTCGGGCGTGTCGTCCTCGAGCGCCGCGGCCGGCGTGCCGGGGCGTGCGGAGTAGACGAAGCTGAACGAGACGTCGAAACCGATCCGCTGGATCAGGTCCATGGTGGCCTCGAAGTCGGCCTCGGTCTCGCCCGGGAAGCCGATGATGAAGTCCGAGGAGAAGCTGATGTCGGGACGCAGCGCGCGAATGCGCTCGAGCTTGGCGACGTATTCCTCGACGCCGTGACCGCGCTTCATCGCCGCCAGGATCCTGTCGGACCCTGCCTGTACCGGCAGGTGCAGGTGGCTGACCAGTTCGGGGATCTCGCCATAGGCCTCGATCAGACTGTCGGAGAATTCCACCGGATGCGAGGTGGTGAAGCGAATGCGGTCGATGCCCTCGACGGCGGCGACGCAGGCGATCAGCTCGGCCAGGTCGATCTCCTCGCCGGTCTCGTCTTCGCCGCGGTAGGCGTTGACGTTCTGGCCCAGCAGGTTGATCTCGCGCACCCCCTGGTCGGCGAGGTGGACGACTTCTTCCATCACCGCGGCAAACGGCCGCGAGACCTCCTCGCCGCGGGTATAGGGCACCACGCAGAACGTGCAGTACTTCGAGCAGCCTTCCATCACCGACACGAAGGCGGTCGCGCCGTCGGCGCTGGGCTTGGGCAGATGGTCGAACTTCTCGATCTCGGGGAAGGTGACATCGACCACCGAGATCGGCTCGGCATTCTTGCCGCGCGCCTCGAGCATCGAGGGAATGCGATGCAGCGTCTGGGGACCGAACACCATGTCGACGTGGGGGGCGCGCTTGCGCAGGTTCTCGCCTTCCTGGCTGGCCACGCAGCCGCCGACGCCGATCACCAGCTCGGGATTGCGCTCCTTGAGCTTCTTCCAGCGGCCGAGCTGATGGAAGACCTTCTCCTGCGCCTTCTCGCGAATCGAGCAGGTGTTGAGCAGGATGACGTCGGCATCGCGTTCGTCGTCGGTCAGCTCCATCTGATGCGATTCGCCGAGCAGATCCGCCATGCGTGCGGAGTCGTACTCGTTCATCTGGCAGCCGTGGGTCTTGATGAAGAGTTTCTTCGCCATAGAATGCGTCGGCGCCTGGCGCCCGCTTTGTCCGTGAGTCGAGGGAGTGAAGGCGTGACCGAAGGGTCGCCTGCGACAGATCGAGCAAATTATACGTACCCGGCCCCCGGCTTGACCAGCCTTGGCCTTGTGAAGGCAAAGGCGCGCATGCCTACGCGGGCGGCCATGTGGTAGACTAAGCCGCCCGAATACGCTCGGCACCGGCCTGGCGGCGGGCGCGCCTGAGGTCGCACGCTGGCCGCGTTGCGACCCATGTTTTCGACTATTGCGCAGGATCCAACGGCTCATTGCAATGACGCTTCTCGCCCTGGGAATCAACCACAAGACCGCCGATGTTGCGGTGCGTGAGCGGGTCGCCTTTACCCCCGGTCAACTGGAAGCGGCGCTGGTCGCGCTCAAGGGGCTGCCGGCGGTGAGCGAGGCCGCAGTGCTGTCGACCTGCAATCGTACCGAGCTCTACTGCGTCACCGAGGCGCAGGGCGAGCAGGCGGTCATCGATTGGCTGGGTCGCTTCCACGACCTGCCGGTCGAGGAACTGATGCGCTGTGCCTATCACTATCTGGATGCGTCGGCGGCGCGGCATCTGATGCGCGTGGCCTCGGGGCTGGACTCGATGGTGCTCGGCGAGCCGCAGATTCTCGGCCAGATCAAGGGCGCCTACCAGCAGGCGCGCCAGCATCAGGGGCTGGGCGGCGAGCTGGAGCGGCTGTTCCAGCACGCCTTCGCGGTCGCCAAGCAAGTGCGCACCGAGACCGGCATCGGCGAGAATCCGGTCTCGGTGGCTTACGCGGCGGTCAGCCTGGCGACATGCATCTTCGACGACCTGACGCGTTCCCGGGCGCTGCTGGTCGGCGCCGGCGACACCATCGAGCTGGTCGCCCGGCACCTGCACGAAGCGGGCATCAGAGAGCTGATCGTCGCCAACCGCACCCGTGAACGCGCCGCGCAACTAACCGGCGAGTTCGGCGGCCAGGCGATCACCCTCGGCGAGATCCCTCAGGCGCTGGAGCGAGCCGACATCGTCATTACCTCGACCGCGGCGCCGTTGCCGATCATCGGCAAGGGCATGGTCGAGCGGGCCCTGAAGGTGCGTCGCCATCGGCCGATCTTCATGGTCGACATCGCCGTGCCGCGGGACATCGAGCCGCAGGTCGGCGAACTCGACGACGTGTTCCTGTACACCGTCGACAACCTCCAGGAGGTGATCGAGGAGAACCGGCGCCATCGGCAGGTCGCCGCCGACCAGGCCGAGGAGCTGATCAGCCAGGGCGTCAGCCACTGGCAGCACGAGCGCCGGGTGCGCGGCGCCGGCGAGCTGATCAAGCGCTATCGCGAACAGGGCGAGGCGCTGCGCCAGGGCGCCGAGGCCCAGGCACTGGCGCAGCTGGCGCGTGGCGAGGACCCCGAGAAGGTACTGCGCCGATTCAGCCAGCAATTGACCAACAAGCTGATGCATGGCCCGACGCTGCGCCTGCGCGAGGCGTCGGGCGCCGAACGACACGATGTCATCCAGGCGGCCGAGAGCCTGCTGCTCGACCCGGCCGCGCCTGCCCAGGATCCGGAATAGGACACTGCATGAAAGCGTCTTTGCGCCAGCGTCTTGAAAGCCTTCACGAACGCTTCGACGAACTCGCCGCGCTGCTCGCCGAGCCGGACGTCATCGCCGATCAGGCGCGCTTTCGCGACTACTCGCGGGAATACGCGGAACTCGATGAACTCATCGAGGCGTGGCGCGAATTCCGTGCCACCGAGAGCGACGTCGAGGCCGCCGAGCAGCTCACCGGCGACGCCGATGCCGAGATGCGCGAACTCGCCAACGAGGAGCTCTACGCCGGTCGCGAGCGGCTCGCCGAGCTCGAGACGCGACTCAAGGTGCTGCTGGTGCCCAGGGACCCCGACGATGCGCGCAACGTGTTCCTCGAGGTGCGCGCCGGTACCGGCGGCGACGAGGCGGCGCTGTTCGCCGGCGACCTGTTTCGCATGTACTCGCGCTATGCCGAGAAGCACCGCTGGAATGTCGAGGTGATCAGCGCCAGCCACGGCGAGCAGGGCGGCTACAAGGAGATCATCGCGCGGATCAAGGGCGACGGCGTCTACGCGCGGCTCAAGTTCGAATCCGGCGCGCATCGCGTCCAGCGCGTTCCCGCCACCGAGTCCCAGGGGCGCATTCATACCTCGGCATGCACGGTGGCGGTGATGCCCGAGGCCGACGCGGTCGGCGACATCGACATCAACCCCAACGATCTGCGTGTCGATACCTTCCGTTCCAGCGGCGCCGGCGGCCAGCACGTCAATACTACCGATTCGGCGATCCGCATCACCCACCTGCCGAGCGGCGTGGTCGTCGAGTGCCAGGAGGAGCGCAGCCAGCACAAGAACCGCGCCAAGGCGATGTCGCTGCTGGCCGCCCGGCTCAAGCAGAACGCCGTCGACAGCCAGCGTCAGCAGCAGGCCGATACGCGCAAGTCGCTGGTCGGTTCCGGCGATCGCAGCGAGCGCATCCGCACCTACAACTTCCCCCAGGGCCGGATCACCGACCATCGCGTCAACCTCACGCTCTACAAGCTCGGCGAAGTGATGGGCGGCGAACTCGACGAGGTCATCGCGCCGCTGATCAACGAATACCAGGCCGAGCGGCTGGCGGCCTTGCAGGACGCCTGATGCGCATCGATCGGTTGCTGGTCGAGGCCACCGCGCGTCTGGCCGCCGCCGGCTCGCCGACCCCACGACTCGATGCCGAGGTGCTGCTGGGCCATGTGCTGGGCCGCGAGCGCAGCTGGCTCTACACCTGGAACGATCACGGTGTCGAGGGTTTTCTGCGGGCCCGCTTTGCCGCGCTGATCGCCGCACGGGTCGTCGGCGAACCGGTGGCCTACCTGACCGGCGAGCGCGAATTCTGGGGGCTGGCGCTTGCCACGCACGCAGCGACGCTGATCCCGCGGCCGGACACCGAATGCCTGGTCGAAACGGCGCTGGCGCTGAGGCCGGCGACGGCGCAGCGGGTGCTCGACCTGGGCACCGGCAGCGGGGCGATCGCCCTGGCGCTGGCCAGCGAACGACCCGCCTGGCGGGTCACCGGCGTCGACAGGATCATTGAGGCCGTAACGCTGGCCAGCGCCAATGCGCGCCGCCTGGGCATCGCCAATGCCGACTTCCAGGTCAGCGACTGGTTTGCCGCGCTCACCGACCAGCGCTTTGAACTGATCGTCGCCAATCCGCCCTATCTGGCAGAAGACGACCCGCACCTCGCGCTCGGCGACGTACGCTTCGAGCCGCGCTCGGCGCTGGTGGCCGGGGGCGAGGGCCTGGCCGACCTGCACTATCTGATCGGCGCCGCGCGCCATTACCTGGAGACCGAGGGCTGGCTGCTGCTCGAGCATGGCATGGCGCAGGGCGAAGCGGTGCGCGAGGCGCTGAATCAGGCAGGCTATGGGGCGGTCGCGACCCGCCTCGACCTGGCCGGCCGGCCGCGGGTTTCGCTGGGTCGGCGCGACGACTGAACGCAGCGTGGAATATGCCCGCTGGTTATCCTTCGGGCCGATGTGATAAGACTATCGAGCCGTCATGCCGCATTGGCAGATATTGCTGTTTGCTTGTGGCATTTCGCGATAAGACCATCACTTGCTGCGCCAAGACGCGGTCAACGTAGGTGATCATCCTGCTATCGTGCAGTAGGGAACATTCTTACAATGAAAGCCAAGACACGCTCGCTGGACCGTATCGATCTCAAGATCCTGCGCAGCCTGCAGGAAAACGCGCGCATCTCCTATGTCGATCTGGCCGCCCAGGTGGGACTGTCGACAACGCCCTGCCTGGAGCGCGTCAAGCGGCTGGAAAGGGCGGGCATCATTCGCGGCTACCGGGCGATTCTCGATCCGCAAGCGCTCAAGGCGAATCTGCTGGTGTTCGTCGAAATCTGCCTGGAAACCCAGTCGCCGGCAGTATTCGACGAATTCCGTCGGGCCGTCGCCAAGTTGCCGCAGATCCAGGAGTGTCACCTGGTATCGGGCCAGTTCGACTATATCCTCAAGTGCCGGATTCCCGAGATGTCCGCCTACCGCCAACTGCTCGGCGACGTGGTGCTGACGCTGCCCGGGGTCAAGGAATCCAAGAGCTATGTGGTCATGGAGGAGGTCAAGGAGGAGTTTTCCCTGCACGTTCCCGAGCTCGACGAGCTCGACGCCAACAAGTAGTCCGGCCAGCGACGATTCCGGCCATGGCGGTAACCATCAATTCGTACTGCGAACCCGGGAGTGGTGATGAACGATGAGGCGCTGTTGCGCTATAGCCGGCATATCATGCTCGCTGCGCTGGACATCGAGGGCCAGCAGCGCCTGCTCGACGGCCATGCGCTGGTGATCGGCGCCGGCGGACTGGGCTCGCCGGTCGCGCTTTATCTGGCGGCGGCCGGGGTGGGCCGGTTGAGCATCGCCGATGCCGATGTCATCGAGATCAGCAACCTGCAGCGCCAGATCGCCCACCGTCAGGCTGACCTGGGGCGCAACAAGGCCGAGTCCGCGGCCGCGGCGGCAAGTGCCCTCAACAGCGACTGCGAGATTGTTCCACTGACCGCGCATCTCGACGGCGAGACGCTCGCCACGGCAGTGGCGGCGGCCGACGTGGTGCTCGACTGTACTGATCGCTTCGCCAGCCGCTACGCGATCAATCGTGCCTGCGTCGAGGTCGGGCGTCCGTTGGTCTCGGGAGCGGCGATCCGCTTTTCCGGTCAGTTGGCGGTGTTCGATCCGCGCGACCCGCAAAGTCCCTGCTATGCCTGCCTCTACCCGCCCGCGGCCGACGACGACGACGACGGCGATGACGAATTGCGTTGCGCCGAGAATGGCGTGATCGGCCCGCTGGTCGGGCTGATCGGCTGCTTTCAGGCGCTCGAGGCGATCAAGCTGTTGAGCGGCGCGGGCAGGCCCCACCGCGGCCTCTCGACCTTCGACGGCCTGGACGGCGAGTGGCGCCGCTTCAACGTGCCCCGCGACCCGGACTGCCCGGTCTGCGGCGTATCCGCCCGCGCGGCGAGGTAGGCCGATGGAAGGGCCGCTCGGTCAGGTCAGCGATTTCGACATTCGCCTGCTGCGGATCTTCAAGGCGGTGGCCGAAAGCGGTGGTTTTACCGCCGCCGAGGTGTCGCTGGGCATTGGCCGCTCGGCGATCAGCGTGCACATGGCCGATCTCGAAAAACGTCTGGGGCTGCGCTTGTGTCAGCGCGGGCGAGGCGGCTTCGCGCTCACCGAGGAGGGGCGCGAGGTCTACCAGGCGGCGCTGACCCTGCTGGCCTCGCTGGAGACCTTTCGCACCGAGGTCAACGGCCTGCATCAGACGCTGCGCGGCGAATTCAGCATCGGCATCACCGACAACCTGGTCAGCCTGCCGCGCATGCGCATCACCCACGCGCTGGCCGATCTCAAGGCGCGCGGACCGGACGTGCGCCTCAATATCCACATGACGCCGCCGGACGAGATCGCCCGAGCGGTACTCGATGGCCGCTTGCAGCTGGGTGTGGTACCCGACGTCAACCGCCTTGCCAGCCTCGAGGTGCGTCCGCTGTACAGCGAGCGATCGCTTCTTTATTGCGCTGACGCGCATCCATTGTTCGGCGTGGACGAAGCGCAGTTGAACGAAACCTGCCTGGCCCGTCAGCCGGCGGTGGTGCCGGGCTATCCGCTCCCCGGCGAGGCGCGCGAGCGCATCGAACGTCTGGACGGCCAGGCGACGGCATCGGATCGCGAAGGTGCGGCATTCCTGATTCTCACCGGATGTTTCATCGGCTATCTGCCCGATCACCTGGCACGCCCCTGGATCGAGGCGGGGCGCTTGCGCGCGCTGGCGCCGGAGCGCGAACGCTTCGCCACCGACTTCGTCACCGTGACCCGCCGTGGACGGCGACCGCACCGGGTGCTGGAGGCGTTTCTCGAGGCCTTGGCGGCACAGGACCGGGAGGCGGATGAGCATAGCGAAACAGGCTAGGTGTTATCGAATACTTGACAATAAGCGCGGTGCTGGTGTCAGACTAAGTGGATATTATCACGATTGCCGATTTGCGATGGTGAAAGAATTCAACAATAACTTGGGTTCTCCCGACGAGAACCAACGCTTTCGGAAGTGTGTATGAACCTAGCTGCGACCCTGCGCCGCCCGGCGTCCTACTACGCCGCCAGTACCCAGGTGACCCTCGCGCCGACACCGCCGCTGGCCGGCGAGCAGCGTGTCGACGTCTGCGTGGTGGGCGGCGGCATCACCGGCTGCTCGGCGGCCCTGCACCTGGCCGAACGCGGCTATAGCGTGGCGCTGCTCGAGGCCGGCGAGATCGGTCATGGCGCCTCGGGGCGCAGCGGCGGTCAGATCCTGCCCGGGCTGGGCACCGACATTGGCGTGATCGAGAAGGCCCTGGGCCACGAGCGCGCCAAGGCGATCTGGGAGATGAGCCGCGAATCGGTGCGCCTGACCGCCGCGCTCATCGAGCGCCACGCGATCCCCTGCGACTTGCACTGGGGGTATCTGCACGCCGCCGTCAAGCCCCGTCATGTTCGTGAATTGCGCAACTTCCAGGCTTCCATGGCCGAGCGCTACGGCTACGAGTCGCTGCACCTGCTCGAAGGCGAGGCGCTACGCGAGCGGGTCGTCACCGACGCCTACCCGGCGGCGCTGTTCGACGCCGAAGGCGGCCACCTGCATCCGCTCAACTACACGCTGGGACTGGCGCGCGCCGCGCAGCGCGCCGGGGTGAGCATCCACGAACACAGCGCCGCCGTGGCCATCGAACGTGGCGAGCCGGCCCGGGTGAGCACTGCCCAGGGCCGGGTGAGCGCCGATTATGTGGTCATCGCCGCCAATGCCTACCTGGGTGGCCTGGTGCCCGAGCTCGGCGGGCGCATCATGCGCGCCGCCAACTATATCGTCGCCAGCGAGCCGCTCAGCGAAGCGCAGGCCGCCCAGGTGCTGCCCCACAACGACGCGCTCTCCGACGCCAACTTCGTGCTCGATTACTATCGTCTGTCGGCCGATCGCCGGCTGATCTACGGCGGCGAGGTCAGCTACGACGGGCACGAGCCGCGCCATCTCCAGGCGCGCATGGATGCCAAGATCGCGCGGCTGTTTCCGGCGCTGAAGGGCGTTGGCATCGACTACCGCTGGGGCGGCGACGTGGCGATCACGCTCAACCGCGCCCCGGATTTCGGCCGCCTCGACGGCAACCTGTTCTACGCCCAGGGCTATTCAGGCCACGGCATGTCGCTGGCCGGGCTGGCCGGGCAGCTGCTGAGCGATGCCATCGCCGACCAGGCCGAGCGTTTCGAGCTGTTTTCCGCCATGCCGCACCGACCATTCCCGGGCGGGCGCTGGCTGCGTACGCCGCTATTGGTGCTGGCGACGAGTTTCTACAAGTTGCGGGATCGCCTGTGAGGAACGCGCCCGGGGCGAGGCCGTCTGCCGCGCCGGCATGCCGTCAACAGTCGTTATACCCGTCAACGATAGGGAGAGTGGCGATGAGTGATCCCATGCCGGCTGCCGAGGCCGGTTCTCGAGAGGCGGCAGTCGCTGACGCGCCTGTCCAGTCGCGGCCCCGCGAAGCCTCGTCCATCGAGCTCGAAGGGTTGCACAAGCGATTCGGCCGCGACACCGTCGCCCTCGACGGGGTCGATCTGACCATCGAGGCCGGCGAGTTCTTCACCTTGCTGGGGCCCTCGGGCTGCGGCAAGACGACCCTGCTGCGCATCCTCGCCGGACTCGAGGAGCCCAACGGCGGGCGCCTCAAGATCGGCGGCAAGGACGTCACCGATACCCCGCCGCACCGGCGCAGCGTCAACACCGTCTTCCAGTCCTATGCGCTGTTTCCCCACTTGTCGGTACGCGACAACCTGGCCTTCGGCCTGCGCATGCGCGGCGAGTCGGCCGCCGAGCGTGACCGCAAGGTTGCCGAAGTCGCCGAATTCATTCAGCTCGGCTCGCTGGTCGAGCGCCCTGTCGATCAGCTCTCCGGCGGTCAGCGCCAGCGTATCGCGCTGGCCCGGGCGCTGATCTGCGAACCCGACGTATTGCTGCTCGACGAGCCGCTGTCGGCGCTCGATGCCGGCCTGCGCGGGCAGTTGCAGGTGGAACTGCAGCGTCTGCAGAAGCGCCTGGGCATGACCTTCGTGTTCGTCACCCACGATCAGGACGAGGCGATGGTGATGTCGGATCGTATCGCCGTGCTGGACAGCGGCATCATCCAGCAGGTGGGCTCTCCCAGCGACGTCTACGAGCATCCCGCCAATGCCTTCGTGGCGCGCTTCATGGGCCACGATAATCTGTTCGCGATCAGCCGCAGCGAAGCCGACTGGGTCGAGACCGAGCTCGGCCGGCTGATGCTGGAGCCGGCCGAGCAGCGCGCCGAGCAGGACGGCTGGCTGTTGATTCGCCCCGAGACGCTGGAGCTGGGCCCCGAGGTCCCCGAGGGCTACAACCGTCTCGAGGGCATCGTCCGCGAGCGCCTGTATCGCGGCAGCCGCATCGAATACCGGCTCGAGGTCAACGGCCGGCCGCTGATGGCGATGGCCAGCAACCTGGGCCAGCGCATGCACGGCGTGGGCGATCGCGTCACCATCAGCGTGTGTCCCGAGGACCTTGTGCGCGTGGCGTCCTGAGGAGAGCAGCATGGCCAATACACAGTTAGTCACACGTCGCCATGCGGTGGTCAGCGAGACCCGCCACCTGCTGTTCAGCGTGATGCCCGGCGCGTTATGGATCTTCATCTTCCTGGTGTTGCCCAGCCTGTACCTGATGGCGGTGGCCTTCATGTCCAACGGCACCTACGGACTGCCCGAACTGCCGCTGTCGCTGGACGCCTTCAAGCAGCTGGCCGGCTTCGGCTTTCTCGGCTGGAGTCCGGGCAACCTATATACACTGCTGCGTTCGCTGTGGCAGACCCTGGTGTCGACGGGCCTGGTGATCCTGGTTGCCTACCCGATCGCCTATTACATCACCACCTGTCGCGCCAAGCTGCGACCGCTGATGCTGCTGGCGGTGGTGGTGCCGTCGTGGACCAACCAGGTGATTCGCGCCTTCGGCTGGATGAACCTGCTGGCCCCGGGCACGCCGCTCTCCGATGCCGCCCAGGCGCTGGGCCTGATCGGCGACTACATGGGCCTTTATCCCTCCAATTTCGCGGTGACGCTGGGGCTGGTCTACAACTTCCTGCCGTTCATGGTGCTGCCACTGTATGCGGCCTTCGAGAAACTCGATGTCGCCCAGGTGCAGGCCGCCCAGGATCTCTACGCCGCGCCGGTGCGGGCCTTCTGGCACGCGGTGTTTCCACAGACGCTACCCGGGCTGCTGGCGGGCACGGTGCTGGTGGCGATTCCCGCCTTCGGCATGTACGTGATTCCCGAGCTGCTCGGCGGCGGCAAGGGCATGATGCTCGGCAACCTGGTCGCCAATCAGTTCGCCGGCGGCTCCAACTGGCCGCTGGGCGCGGCGGGGGCGCTGCTGATGCTGCTGGCGACCTTCGTCGGGTTGTTCGCCATGCGCCGGATCGGCAAGCGCCTGGGTGGCGGCGAGGAGGTGGTGATATGAGAAAGCGCACCCTCAACCGCGGTCTGGCGGGTTTCTGGTGGCTGACCCTGGTCTTTCTCTATCTGCCGCTGGCGATCGTCGTGCTGTTCTCGTTCAACTCGACCAACAGCGCCGCCAATTTCTCGGGCTTCTCGCTGCGCTGGTACCAGCGCCTGCTGGGCAACGACCAGATCATCTCGGCATTCTACAACAGCCTGGTGTTGGCCATCGTGTCGTCGATCGTCGCACTGATGATCGGTTGCTTGATCGGTTATGGCATGTATCGCCACCGGCATCGCAAGCTGGGCTGGCTGATCGTGCTGATCTACCTGCCGATCGTGTTGCCGGACATCGTCTTCGGCATTTCGGAAATGGCCTTCTTCGTCCAGTTCAACCGTCTGACCGGGCTGCTCGAACCGGGACTGGGGACGATGATCATCGCCCACGTGACCTTCCAGATCCCGTTCGTCGCGCTGATCGTCTATTCGCGGTTCGTGGGCCTCGATCCGAGCCTGTTCGAGGCCGCCAAGGATCTCTACGCCTCGCCGTTCAAGCGCGCGCTGCACTTTCTGCTGCCGACCGTCAAGCCGGCGCTGATCTCGGCGTTCTTCCTGTCGTTCACGTTGTCGATCGACGACTTCGTGATCAGCTTCTTCACCGCCGGCCCCGAGAGCGCGACGCTGCCGATCTATATCTGGGGCGCCATCAAGAAGGGCGTGTCGCCGGAAATCAACGCCATAGCCACGCTGATGATCGGCGCGGTGGCGCTGGCGGCGGTCTTGAGTCTGCTGTTCAATCGTCAGGGGCGCCGCTAGGTGCGACTGCCAAACCTGGAACTAGGAGAACGACACCATGAAAACAATCACCACACGCGTCGTCACCGCGCTGGGCGGGCTGTTGCTGGCCGGCGCGACGCAGGCCGAAGAGGGCAAGCTGTACCTGTTCAACTGGACCGCGTACATGGACCCGGCGATCATCCAGGCGTTCGAGGACAAGTACGATGTCGAGGTGGTCCAGAACTACTTCAATTCGCTGCCCGAGATGTTCGCCAAGCTCAACACCGGCGGGGCCTCGCAGTACGACATCATCGTACCGTCCAACTACTATGTGCCGCGGCTGATCGAGACCGGCCTGGTCCAGAAGCTCGACAAGTCGAAGATCCCCAACTTCGACAACATCATGGACCAGTTCAAGAATACCGATTACGACCCCGGCAGCGACTACACCGCCGCCTACCAGTACGGCGTCACGGGTATCGTCTACAACACCGAGACCTTCCCCGCCGCGCCCAAGAGCTGGTCGTTGCTGTTCGACCCGAAGGTCAATGCCGGCCGGCCGTTCGGCCTGATGGGCGACGGCCAGGTGAGCATGGGCGCCGCCTGCGCCTACCTGGGCTACGGCTATGCCTGCACCGATTCCGAGGCCTGGAAGGAGGCCGCCAAGCTGCTGCTCGACACCAAGCAGCGCGGCAACTTCAGCGGCTTCGTCGATGGCACGCCGGCGCTGCAGCAGCTGGCGCGCGGCGTCACCCACGTCTCGCTGTCGTACAACGGCGATTATCTCTATTACCGGGAAGAGAACCCCGAGTCCTTCGCCAACATCGAGTTCATGATTCCCGACGAAGGCACCGAGATCTGGGTCGACTCGATGATGATTCCATCCGGCGCGCCCAATCCGGAGCTGGCCTACAAGTTCATCAATTTCATTCTCGATCCCGAGATCGGCGCCCAGCTGTCGAACTACAACTACTACTCGAGCCCCAACGCGGCGGCCAAGCCGTATCTCGACGCGGTGTTGACAAAGCCGCCGGTCACGCCCAGCGATGCGGATCTCGAGCGGCTCTCTTTCACGCCCAGCCTGCAGGGCGACAAGCTACAGATGTTCAACCAACTGTGGACCGAGGTGCAGTCGCGCTGATCGTTCGCGGCGGGGCGACCCGCCGCCGCACGAGCACGTGAACGCCCGATGCCGCTCCGGTGCCGCACCCCGGCCTTCGCAGCAGCATCGGGCCTGCCCCCGGCCGATCAAGGAATCTTTATGAGCGAGCGTAGCGGCCATGAACTCAGTGAATGGTTTCATGCTCATGGCATCACCGAAGTGGAATGCCTGGTCAGCGATCTGACCGGCATCCTCAAGGGCAAGATCATGCCCGCCGGCAAGTATCTCAACGGCGGCCGGCCGCGGCTGCCCGATTCGATCTTCATCCAGACGGTGACCGGCGGTTATCCCGACGACGAGGATATCCGCTTCTGGAACCCCGCCGAGCGCGACATGCAGCTGGTTCCCGACCCCGGCGCCGTCTACCTGGTGCCATGGGCCGACGATCCCACCGCGCAGATCATCCACGACTGCTTCTACCTGACCGGCGAACCGGTCGAGCTGTCGCCGCGCAGCGTGCTCAAGCGCGTGCTGGCACTCTACGAGTCGCGCGGCTGGCGCCCGGTGGTGGCGCCCGAGGTGGAGTTCTACCTGGTCAAGACCAACACCGACTCCGATTATCCGCTGGAGCCGCCGGTTGGCCGCAGCGGCCGCCAGGAAAGCAGCCGACAGTCGTTCTCGATCGACGCGGTCAACGAGTTCGATCCGCTGTTCGAGGAGATGTACGACTACTGCGAAGCGATGGACCTGGACCTGGACACCCTGATTCACGAAGAGGGCGCCGGCCAGATGGAGGTCAACTTCCAGCACGGCGATCCGCTCAAGCTCGCCGACCAGGTGGTGATCTTCAAGCGCACGTTGCGCGAAGTGGCGCTGCGCCACGGCATGTACGCCACCTTTATGGCCAAGCCGATGGCTCACGAGCCGGGCAGCTCGATGCACGTGCACCAGAGCCTGCTCGACATCAAGTTCGGCGACAATCTGTTCGCCGGCGACGATGGCGAGCCCAGCCGGCTGTTTCATCACTTCCTCGGCGGGCTGCAGGCCTACCTGCCGGCGGCGATGCCGTTCTTCGCGCCCAACGTCAATTCCTACCGGCGCCTGGTACGCACCGAAACCAGCGGCTCGGCGCCGGTCAATACCGAATGGGGTTTCGACAACCGTACCGTGGGCTTGCGCGTGCCGGTGGGCGACGCCGTGGCGACCCGGGTCGAGAACCGTCTGGGCGGCGCCGACTGCAATCCGTATCTGGCGATCGCCGCTTCGCTGGCCTGCGGCTACCTGGGCATGCTCAGCCAACTCGATCCGCGCCCGCCGATGGTCGGTTCGGCGTGGTCGTCGGGCAGCAAGTTGCCCGACGACATCGGCCCGGCGCTGGCCGCGCTGCGCGAATGCAAGCCGTTGGCCGACCTGCTCGGCGAACGCTTCGTCAACAGCTACCTGGCGGTCAAGCGCGCCGAGCATGCGGCCTACTTCGGCGTGATCAGTTCCTGGGAACGCGAGCATCTGCTGTTGCGGGTCTGACCCGCTGGATCACTGAGCGAAAGGCGAGGGGCGGCATGAAGGCGTATCGATTGAGTGGTATAGCACGCAGTCATTAGCAGTCTCCCTGCCTTCGCTTAGAAGCGACCCCGTTTCGTTGGTTGGAGATTTTCATGCAAACGACCGATACGCCCCATGTGGCATCCTACTATGCCGCATCGGCCAACCCCAGCCCGACACGCCCGGCCCTGCAGGGCGAAACTCGGTGCGACGTCTGCGTGGTCGGGGCCGGCTTCACCGGTATTTCCGCCGCCCTGCACCTGGCCGAGCAAGGCCAGCAGGTGGTGGTGCTCGAGGCGGCGCGGGTCGGTTTCGGCGCCTCGGGGCGTAACGGCGGACAGCTCGTCAACAGCTACAGCCGCGACATGGACGTCATCGAGGCGCGCTACGGCGAGCAGACAGCGCGGGCGCTGGGCGACATGGCCTTCGAGGGCAATTGGATCATCCGCGAGCGCATCGCCCGCTACGACATCGCCTGCGATCTCAAGGACGGCAATCTGTTCGCGGCGTGCAACGCCAAGCAGATGAAGGCGCTGATCGAGCACAAGGCCCTGTGGGAGCGCTACGGCCATGAGCGACTCGAGCTGCTCGAGGGCCAGGCCTATCGACAGGACATTGGCAGCGAGCGTTATGTCGGCGCGCTGCTCGACCATTCGGGCGGTCATCTGCATCCGCTCAATCTGGTGCTGGGCCAGGCCGCGGCGCTGGAGTCGCTGGGTGGGACGATCCACGAGCAGACGCCGGTGGATCGTATCGAGCATGGCGAGCCGGTGCGCTTGCATACCCCTCAGGGGATGGTCGTCGCCGAGCGGGTGGTGCTGGCCGGCAACGCCTACATGAAAGGCTTGCTGCCGCAGATGGAGGGCAAATCGATGCCCGCCAGCACCCAGATCGTCACCACCGCGCCGCTCGACGCCGTCCAGGCCGAGGCGATTCTGCCCAGCGACCGTGCGGTGGAAGATTGCAATTACCTGCTCGACTATTACCGGCTGTCCGCCGATCGGCGGCTGATCTACGGCGGCGGGGTCAGTTACGGCGGTCAGGACCCGGCGAGCATCGAGGGGGCGATCCGCCCCAAGCTGGAAACCACCTTCCCCCAGCTCAAGGGCGTAAAGGTCGATTACGCCTGGAGCGGGACCTTCCTGCTGACGCTCAACCGCCTGCCGCAGTTCGGGCGGATCAACAGCAACGTCTATTATGCCCAGGGTTATTCCGGGCATGGCGTGACCTGCTCGCATCTTGCCGGACGCCTGATCGCCGAGGTCATGGCCGGCCACAGCGAACGCTTCGATGCCTTCGCCGGGGTGCCGCAACTACCGTTCCCCGGTGGCCGCGCGCTGAGCGTGCCGTTGACCACGCTGGGTGCCTGGTACTATCGCATGCGCGACGCGCTGGGTGTCTAAGGGAGACTGTCGGAATGGAAACATCGTTCGGAAACTGACTTTTCTTACGTTTTGTCATAAACTGTAACCCTCTCATCGCTTGAACCCGACGGGTGCAATCGGAAGCCGCCGAACTCCCGTATACATCGCCTGTGCAGAGCGTCGCTCATCGGATAGCGGCCCAGGCTCGCCAGGAGGCGGGCTCGCGGTCGCCGACAATGGCATCATGCGGATGCAGCAAAGAGAAAGGAGGCGACTATGAACAAGTCGATCGTCGTAGGCGGCACGCTGGCCGTGCTGGGATTGGGCGGGCTGGCGTTTGGCACCTATCAGATGAACGAGGCCCAGTCCGGACCGCAATTCGCCCGGATCACCCAGGTCGATCGGGTCACCGAAACCGTCGAGACGCCTCGCGAGGTCTGCGAAGACGTGGCGGTGACGCGCCAGCGTCCGGCCAAGGACCCCAATCGTATCGCCGGCACCGCGGTCGGCGCGATTGTCGGCGGCGTGCTGGGCAATCAGGTGGGTGGCGGCAGTGGCAAGAAGATCGCCACCGCGGCGGGGGCGGTGGCCGGTGGTCTGGCCGGTCGCGAGGTGCAGCAACGCATGCAGCAGGGCGAAACCTACACCACCACCGAGCAGCGTTGTCGTACGGTTGCCGATAGTCGCGAGAAACTGATCGGCTACGATGTCGAATACCGTGTCGACGGAGAGACCCGTACCGCACGTCTCGACCAGGCGCCCGAAGGGGATCGAGTGGCGCTGGTCGACGGTCAGCCGCAATGGCAGGCCGATACCAACTCCGGGTCGTAGTGCATCATCCGCTGAATGAATAAGGCCCTGCCAATGGCGGGGCCTCGTTCTGTCGGGGCTCAGACGTGGCGCAGATACCAGTCGTATTCCAGAGTACTGACGGTACGCATCGTCTCGGCGCGCTCGGCGAGCCGGTTGGCGAGAAACACGTGATGGAAGCCGCGGCCCAGGATTTCGGCCAGCACGTCGTTCTCGGCGAACAGGTCGAGCGCGCGTTGCCAGCTGTTGGTCAGCGTCGGTTCGAGCTGCTCGTAGGCGTTGCCCTCGATCGGCGGCGGCGCCATGAGCTCGTTGCTCAGGCCATGCAGGACCGAGGCGAGTAGTGTCGCCAGCAGCAGGTAAGGGTTGGCGTCGGCGCCGGCGACCCGATGCTCGATGCGTCGCGCGGCGTTGGGCCCCGAGGGGATGCGCACCGCCACCGAGCGGTTGTCGTAGCCCCAGGAGGGGGCCATGGGCACGTACAGGCCGGCCTGAAAGCGACGATAGGAATTCAGGTTGGGGGCGAAGATCGCCATCGACGCCGGCATCAGTTCGAGCATTCCGGCGATCGCTTGGCGCAGTGCCGGGGTGCCGAGTGGATCCTCGTCGGTACTGGCGAAGACATTGTTGCCGGTCTCGTCGAGCAGGCTGATGTGCACATGGGCGCCGCTGCCGGCCTCGTCGCCGTAGGGCTTGGCCATGAACGTGGCCTCGAAACCGTGGTTGAGCGCCACGCCCTTGATCAGCCGCTTGAGCAGCACGGCGCTGTCGCCGGCACGCAGGGCGTCGTTGCAGTGGATCAGGTTGATCTCGAACTGGCCCGGTGCGCATTCCTTGAGTGCGGTGTCCAGCGGCAGCGCCTGCTCGGCGGCGGCCTGCTGGATTTCCTCGAGGAAATCGGCATATTCGTCGAGTTCGTTGATCGAATAGAGCTGGCTCTGGGTGGCCCGCTCGCCGGTGCCGGGCGAACGCGGCGGCTGGGCCAGGCCCAGGTCGTCGCGGCGCCGGTCGACCAGGTAGAATTCCAGTTCCATTGCCACCACCGGCGTCAATCCGCGGGCCGTAAAGCGCTCGAGAACGTGCCTCAGCACCTGACGAGGGTCGGCGAAGAACGGGCTGCCGTCGATCTCTTCCATGGTCATCAGCAGTTGCGCCTGGCGGCCTTCGCGCAGCCAGGGGGTCGGGTGCAGCGAGCCGGCAATCGGACGGCAGACCCGGTCGCTGTCGCCGCTGGAAAGCCCCAACCCGGTTTCCTCGATGGTATTGCCGTTGATATCCAGCGCGAACAACGAGGCAGGCAAGTTGATGCCGTTGCGATACGCCTTGATCAGGTTGTCGCGTGGGATGCGTTTGCCACGCAGAACGCCATTCAGGTCGCTGATCAGCAGATCGAAGCTTTCGATGTCCGGGTGATATTCGAGAAAGCTCCGGGCGTCGGCCTGGGCGGATGCGGACGTCATGAGGCGATACCTTTGTGCTGATGGTGGTTGTCCATGATGCTCATCTTTCCGTCGGGCACGGGTGTTGTCAAATTTTTTACGCCTTTTCCGCGCCAGGAAGTGCTCACGCCTCCTCTGCTAACGGGTTTTTGCCTTTTAATGGGGGTTTTTCAGTAATGATTAAAAAAGCCCGGGTGCCTTGGCAATCGTTTTCAATGGCATTATGTTGATTAAAACATAACACGCGAGCCGCGCTGACTATCAAAGGAGCTCACCAGGAGAAGCCCATGATAAGCCCGAGTACACGCGAACTGCAGGCGCTGGATCGCGCGCATCACTTGCACCCCTTCACCGACTTCAAGGCGCTGGGCGAAGAAGGCAGCCGCATCGTCACCCATGCCGAGGGTGTCTACATCCATGACAGCGAGGGCAATCGTATCCTCGACGGCATGGCCGGATTGTGGTGCGTCAACCTGGGCTATGGACGCGATGAGCTGGTCGACGCCGCCACGGCCCAGTTACGCGAACTGCCGTACTACAACAATTTCTTCAAGACCACGCATCCGCCGGCGGTGCGTCTTGCCGAGCAGCTTTGCCGGCTGGCGCCGGCCCACATCAACCGGGTGTTCTTCACCGGCTCCGGCTCCGAGGCCAATGACACCGTGCTGCGTATGGTGCGCCGCTACTGGGCGCTCAAGGGCAAGCCCGAAAAACAGCTCGTGATTGCCCGCGAGAACGCCTACCACGGCTCCACCGTGGCCGGCATGAGCCTGGGCGGCATGGCGCCGATGCACGGCCAGGGCGGCCCGTGCGTGCCGGGCATCGAACACATCCGGCAACCCTATTGGTTTGGAGAGGGGCGCTTCAGCCAAGGGCGCGACCAGTCGCCGGCGGCGTTCGGGCGGGCCTGCGCCCAGGTCCTCGAGCAGCGCATCCAGGCGCTGGGCGAGGACAACGTGGCGGCGTTCATTGCCGAACCGGTGCAGGGCGCGGGCGGTGCGATCATTCCACCGCAAAGCTACTGGCCGGCGGTCAAGGCGGTGCTGGCCAAGTACGACATTCTGCTGGTGGCGGACGAGGTGATCTGCGGCTTTGGCCGGCTGGGCGAATGGTTCGGCAGTCAATACTACGGACTCGAGCCCGACCTGATGTCGATCGCCAAGGGGTTGTCGTCGGGCTACCTGCCGATCGGCGGGGTGCTGGTTGGCGACCGCGTCGCCGAGACGCTGATCGACGAGGGCGGCGAGTTCTTCCATGGCTTCACCTACTCCGGCCATCCGGCCTGCGCCGCGGTGGCGCTGAGGAATCTCGAGCTGATGGAAGCGGAGAACGTCGTCGCGCGGGTGCGGGACGAATTGGGCCCCTACCTGGCCCGACGCTGGGCCGAACTGGGCGAGCATTCGATCGTCGGCGAAGCGCGCAGCCTGGGGTTGATCGGCGCGCTGGAGCTGGTTGCCGACAAGGCCAGCGGCGAGCGCTTTGCCAGAACGCTTGCGGCGGGCAACCTGTGTCGCGACCTGTGCTTCCAGAACGGTCTGGTGATGCGCTCGGTAGGCGATACCATGATCATCTCGCCGCCGCTGGTCATCCGCCATGAACAGATCGACGAGCTGGTCGCGCTGGCGCGTCGCGCCCTGGACGAAACCGCGCGTCGCCTGAATACCAATACGACTGTAAGGGAGACAAGAACATGAGCGCCAACTTGACCCACGCCGACTGGCAGCGTCTCGCCGGCGAGCTGAGCTTCGAGACCCGCGCCTATATCGGCGACGCCTTCGTCGAGGCCGCCAGCGGCGAAACCTTCGAAGCGATCAACCCGGCCACCGGCCAGCGACTGGCCCGGGTCGCCAGCTGCGATGCCGCCGATGTCGAGGCCGCGGTGGGCCATGCCCGCGCGGCCTTCAATCGTGGCGACTGGTCGCGGCTGGCCCCGGGGGCGCGCAAGCAGGCCATGCTGCGCCTGGCCGCGCTGATGGAAATGCACATCAACGAGCTGGCATTGCTCGACACCCTGGACATGGGCAAGCCGATCGGCAGCTCGCTGGGCGACATGGCCGGGGCGATCGGCTGCATCCGCTACAACGCCGAGACCATCGACAAGCTGTATGGCGAGGTCGCGCCCACCGGCGAGGAGAGCCTGGGCCTGGTGCTGCGCGAGCCGCTCGGGGTGGTCGGCTCGATCGTGCCGTGGAATTTTCCGTTGATGATGACCGCCTGGAAGATCGGTCCGGCATTGGCCGCCGGCAACAGCGTGATCCTCAAGCCTTCCGAGAAGTCGCCGCTGTCCGCGCTGCGTCTCGCCCGGCTGGCCCAGGAAGCCGGTCTGCCGGCGGGTGTGTTCCAGGTGCTGCCGGGGTTCGGCCATACCGCCGGCAAGGCGTTGGCACTGTCGATGGACGTCGACTGCCTGTCGTTCACCGGTTCCACCGGGGTCGGCAAGCAATTGATGCAGTACGCCGGCCAGTCGAATCTCAAGCGTGTGTATCTCGAATGCGGCGGCAAGAGCCCCAACCTGGTGTTCGCCGACTGCCGGGATCTCGATGCCGTGGCCCGTCATGCCGCCGAGGCGATCTTCCACAACCAGGGCGAGGTGTGCATCGCCGGTTCGCGGCTGCTGGTCGAGAACTCGATTCGCGAGGCGTTCGTCGAGCGCGTGCTGGCGCATGCCGAGACCATGCAGCCCGGCGATCCGCTCGACCCGGCGAGCTTCATGGGCGCCATCGTCGACGCGACCCAGCACGCGCGCATCCTCGATTACATCCGCCAGGGCGTGGCCGAGGGCGCGAACCTGCGCACCGGCGGCCAGGCGGTGAGCCCGGTCGCCGGCGGGCTGTTCGTCGCGCCGACCGTCTTCGACAACGTCACTCCGCAGATGGCCATCGGCCGCGAGGAGGTGTTCGGCCCGGTGCTGGCGGTGTTCGGCTTCGACAGCGAGGAGCAGGCCGTGGCGCTGGCCAACGACAGCGAGTACGGGCTGGCCGCCGGGCTGTGGAGCCAGGACATCGATCGCATCATGCGGGTCTCGCGGCGGCTGCATTCCGGCCAGGTGTTCGTCAACAACTGGGCCGGCGGTGACATGACGGTACCGTTCGGCGGCGTCAAGCAGTCCGGCAACGGCCGCGACAAGTCGCACCACAGCCTGGCGGAATATTCCGAGCTCAAGACGGTGTGGATGTCGCTGGCGACCTGACGCCGGACGGTCCTGGCGCGCCTAGGCTTTGTCCGAAAAGTGCCTGCGCTCGACCATGCGGCGTTAAAAATAGGCTCAAAGTACTCATTTACAACCCGTAAACTCCGCCTTTTCGCCCATTTTTGCCTTGTCTGGCCATCGCTCGCCGACTTTTCAGATGAAGCCTAGAAGGTGCGCGCCGGGGTGCAGCAACTGACCAGCCGGCAGGGCGTCGAGCCGGGATTGCGGAAGCGGTGGGGCAACTGGGTATTGAAGTAATAGGCCTCGCCGGGGCCCAGTACCCGGGTGTCGATACCGATGGTGATCTCGATTTCGCCTTCGAGCACCACGCCGGCTTCCTCGCCGCGGTGGGTGATCATCTCGCGGCCGGTGTCGGCGCCCGCCGGGTAGGTCTCGATCATGAACGACAGGCCGCGGGTCTGATGATTGGCGCCGACCAGCTTGTAGATCACCTCGCCGCTGCCGATGTCGGTGAGTTCGTCGGCCGAATAGAAGACCTGATCACGGCTTTCCAGGTCGAGGGTGAAGAAATCGCCGACGCTGATCGGGATGGCGTCGAGGATCTTCTTCAACGAGCTGACCGAGGGGCTGACCTTGCCCTGTTCGATCAGCGACAGGCTCGAGTGGGTGACGCCGCAGCGCTTGGCCAGCTCGCGCTGGGAGATACCGCGCAGGGTGCGCAGCGAGCGCAGGCGTGGGCCGACATCGTCTGACATCGCGAGGGGTTCCTTGTGCGCCTTGTGCGATCGCGCCGGCAGCTTGCCCGCCGGCGCGATGGTCTTCACGCGTTGTCGAGTTTTTCCTTGAGCAGGGCGTTGACCTGCTGCGGGTTGGCGGTGCCGCGCGAGGCCTTCATCACCTGGCCGACGAAGTAGCCGATCATCTTGCCGCGCTTGTCGGGCTCGGCCTCGCGGTACTGGGCGACCTGCA
This sequence comes from Halomonas sp. IOP_31, assembly GCF_021151495.1. Taxonomy (NCBI): domain Bacteria; kingdom Pseudomonadati; phylum Pseudomonadota; class Gammaproteobacteria; order Oceanospirillales; family Halomonadaceae; genus Halomonas; species Halomonas sp. IOP_31. Next base: position 40,114 of record NZ_JAIRBP010000011.1, read on the forward strand.
CCGGGCTGTCGGCGATTACCTGATCGATCATCGCCTCGATGGCGCCGCTGTCGGTGACCTGCTTGAGTCCTCGGGCGTCGATGATCGCGTCGGCGCTATTGTCATCCCCGCCTTCGCCGTTCCACAGCGCGGCGAACACCTGCTTGGCCGCCTTGCCGTTGATGGTCTCGTCCTTGACGCGGGCCACCAGGCCGCCGAGCTGCGAGGCCGAGACCGGACTGTCGGCGATTTCCAGGCCCTCCTTGTTGAGGCGCCCGGCGAGCTCGCCCTGGACCCAGTTGGCGGCCAGCTTGGCGTCGCCGCTGACGTCCTTGACGACTTCGAAGTACTCGGCCATGGCGCGGCTTGAGGCGAGCACGCCGGCATCGTAGGCCGACAGGCCCAGCTCGTTCTGGAACCGTGCGCGCTTCTCGCTGGGCAACTCCGGCAGGCTGGCGCGCAAGTGATCGACATACGCCTGGTCGAGCACCACCGGCAGCAGGTCGGGGCAGGGGAAGTAACGGTAGTCGTTGGCCTGCTCCTTGGTGCGCATGCTGCGCGTCTCGTCGGCCTCGGGATCGTACAGGCGGGTTTCCTGAACCACGCTGTCGCCGTCCTCGATCAGCTCGATCTGGCGCTCGATCTCGTAGGCGATCGCCTTCTCGACGAAGCGGAACGAGTTGACGTTCTTGATCTCGGCGCGGGTACCCAGCGTCTCCTGGCCCTTGGGGCGCACCGAGACGTTGACGTCGCAGCGCATCGAGCCCTCGGCCATGTTGCCGTCGGAGATGCCCAGGTAGGTGACGATGGCGTGGATCGCCTTGAGGTAGGCCGCCGCCTCCTTGGCCGAGCGCATGTCCGGCTCGGAGACGATCTCGAGCAGCGGCGTGCCGGCACGGTTCAAGTCGATGCCGGTCATGCCCTGGCCCATTCCGTTAGAGAAAGTTTCGTGCAGCGACTTGCCGGCGTCCTCCTCGAGGTGGGCGTGGTGCACGCGGATGCGCTTGGTGCTGCCGTCGTCGAGGGAAATCTCGACCTCGCCCGGGCCGACGATCGGCTGATACATCTGGCTGGTCTGGTAGCCCTTGGGCAGGTCGGGGTAGAAGTAGTTCTTGCGATCGAAGACCGAGGTTTCGGGAATTTCGGCATCGATGCCCAGCCCGAACTTGACCGCCATCGCCACGGCGCCTTCGTTGAGTACCGGCAGCACCCCCGGCAGCCCCAGGTCGACGGCGCAGGCCTGGGTATTGGGCGCGGCGCCGAAGGCGGTCGAGGCGCCGGAAAAGATCTTCGACTGGGTGGCGAGCTGGACGTGGACTTCCAGGCCGATCACGGTTTCCCACTGCATCATGCGTTCTCCTGACCGAAAGCGGGCTGGCGGCGATGCCAATCGGTCGCCTGCTGGAAGCGATGGGCCACGTTGAGCAGGCGCTGCTCGGCGAAATGCGGGCCGAGAACCTGGAGGCCTACGGGGCGGCCTTCCGCGGGGCGGCCTCCCGCGGGGCGGCCTCCCGCGGGGCGCTGGCCGACGAAGCCGGCCGGCACGCTGATGCCCGGGATGCCGGCCAGGTTGACGGCGATGGTGTAGATGTCCTGCAGGTACATCGACAGCGGATCCTTGTTGGCACCCCGGTCGAAGGCCGGGGTCGGCGAGGCCGGCCCCATCAGCACGTCGACATCCTCGAAGGCGTCGAGAAAGTCCTGGCGAATCAATCGGCGGACCTGCTGCGCCTTCTTGTAGTAGGCGTCGAAGAAACCTTCCGAGAGCGTGTGGGTACCGATCAGGATGCGTCGCTTGACCTCGTCGCCGAAGCCTTCGGCCCGCGAGCGTTGATAAAGATCGATCAGGTCGCGGGGGTTGTCGCAGCGATGACCGAAGCGTACGCCATCATAGCGCGACAGGTTCGACGAGGCCTCGGCGGGGGCGATCACGTAATAGGTGGGGATCGCCAGCGCGGTGTGCGGCAGGCTGACCTCGCGCACCGTGGCGCCCAGCGATTCGTAGACGCCGATCGCCTCGCGGATCGCCGCTTCCACCGCCGGGTCGAGACCGTCGCCGAAGTACTCGCGAGGCAGGCCGATCTTGAGCCCCGACAGCGACTCGCCGAGCTCGGCGGTGTAGTCGGGTACGCCGCGCGCCACGCTGGTCGAGTCGCGCAGGTCGTGGCCGGCGATCGCGCCGAGCAGCAGCGCGCAGTCCTCGGCGGTGCGCGCCAACGGTCCGCCCTGGTCGAGGCTCGAGGCGTAGGCGACCATGCCGTAGCGCGACACGCGGCCGTAAGTGGGCTTCAGGCCGGTGATGCCGCAGAACGCCGCCGGCTGGCGGATCGAGCCGCCGGTATCGGTGCCCAGCGCGGCCGGAACCAGCCCGGCGGCGACCGCCGCGGCGCTGCCCCCGGAGCTGCCGCCGGGCACCGCGGACAGGTCCCAGGGATTCTTGACCGGGCCGTAGTAGCTGTTCTCGTTGGACGAGCCCATCGCGAACTCGTCCATGTTGGTCTTGCCGAGGCTGACGCTGCCGGCGGCGGCGAGTTTCTCGACCACCGTGGCGTCATAGGGCGCGACGAAGCTGTCGAGCATCCGCGAGCCGCAACTGGTGCGCACGCCCTGGGTGCAGAAGATGTCCTTCAAGGCCAGTGGCAAGCCGCTCAGCGGACCGGCCTCGCCCCGCGCGCGCGCGGCGTCGGCGCGGTCTGCAGCCGCGAGGGCGGCGTCTGGCGTTACGGTGATGAAGCTGTTGAGTTCGCCGTCGAGGCGCGCGATGCGCGCGAGCAGCGTCTCGCTCAACTCGCGGCTGGAGAACTCACCGGCGGCCAACGCCGTGGCCAGCTCGGTCAAGGTCTTGTCATGCATGAACAGAGGGGCTCCCTGAAAGGCTTGGTCTTTCTTGCGCAGTCGCCAGCGACTTATTCGACGACTCTGGGGACCAGATACAGGCCGTCTTCCACGGCCGGTGCGCAGCGCTGAAAGCGTTCGCGCTGGTCGCTCTCGGTCACTTCGTCGGCGCGCAGGCGCTGGGTGGCGTCGAGCGGGTGGGCCAGCGGCGCCACGCCGCTGGTGTCGACGGCCTGCAGACGATCGACCATGTCCAGGATTCGGCTCAGGTCGTCCACGTAGCCCGCGGCTTCGTCGTCGTTCAGGCCTAGGCGAGCGAGAAAGGCGGCTCGCCGCACGTCTTGGAGTTCAAGCGCCATAACGTCTGCGGTCCTCAATGAAGGCTTCAGGCAAGGCGGGTCGATTGCGGTGCGATGCGCCGCAATCGACCGTTGGGAAAATAGCTTGATACGGTAGCATAACTCGCTTGGAAGGGCATCTCGCTTGCCGGGCTGCCCCCGCGATGATACCGTTTGCCTCCGCACAGGGTTCCGGTCTGGACTAGGTGAAAGACTTCCATGTTTAAACGTTTGAGGGGGCTGTTCTCCAGCGATCTGTCGATTGATCTGGGTACCGCCAACACACTGATTTATGTACGCGGTCGCGGTATCGTCCTGGACGAGCCCTCGGTAGTCGCGATCCGCCAGTCGGGCAATATGCGTTCTGTCGCGGCCGTGGGGGTCGACGCCAAGCGCATGCTCGGCCGTACCCCGGGCAACATAACCGCGATCCGCCCGATGAAAGACGGCGTGATCGCCGACTTCACCGTCACCGAGCAGATGCTCCAGCATTTCATTCGCAAGGTTCACCAGAGCACGTTCCTGACCCCGAGCCCGCGTGTGCTGGTCTGCGTGCCGTGCATGTCGACCCAGGTCGAGCGGCGTGCCATCAAGGAATCCGCCGAAGGGGCGGGCGCCCGCGAGGTGTTCCTGATCGAGGAGCCGATGGCGGCCGCCATCGGCGCCGGACTGCCGGTCGAGGAAGCCCAGGGCTCGATGGTCGTCGACGTGGGCGGCGGTACCTCCGAGATCGCCATCATCTCGCTCAACGGCGTGGTCTACTCCGAGTCGATCCGTGTCGGTGGCGACCGTTTCGACGAAGCGATCACCGCCTATGTGCGTCGCCACTACGGCAGCCTGATCGGCGAGGCCACGGCGGAGCGCATCAAGGAAGAGATCGGCTGTGCCTATCCGGGTGGCGAGCTGCGCGAGATCGACGTGCGTGGCCGCAACCTGGCCGAAGGCATTCCGCGCAGCTTCACGCTCAATTCCCACGAGATTCTCGATGCCTTGCAGGACCCGCTGGCTTCCATCGTTGCCGCGGTCAAGAGCGCGCTGGAACAATCGCCGCCGGAACTCGCCTCCGATATCGCCGAGCGTGGCCTGGTGCTGACCGGCGGTGGCGCCCTGCTGCGCGACATGGACAAGTTGATTGCCGAGGAAACCGGTCTGCCGGTGATCGTCGCCGAGGATCCGCTGACCTGTGTGGCCCGCGGCGGTGGCAAGGCCCTCGAGATGATCGACCAGCACACCTTCGAACTGCTTTCCAGCGATTGATCAATGGCAGCGCTTTGCGCCGCCGTTGATCGTCGCAGATGGGCCGCCTTCTCGAATGCGGCCCGCTTTCGTGGTCAGCTCGTAGGGAGTCGATCTATCAAACCGCTGTTTTCGCAGGGGCCCGCCCCCGGCTATCGCATGCTGCTATGCGCCTTCATCGCCTTCGCGTTGATGTTTGCCGAGCACCGCCTGCCGCGATTCGCGGAATTTCGTGCGGAGTTGTCGACCCTGGTCACCCCGGTGCAGTGGCTGGTCAGCTTGCCCAGCGATGCACTTTCCTGGGGGGCGCTGATGATCACCGACCAGCGCGAGCTGGTCGAGGAGAATCGCCGCCTGCGCGAGCAACTGCTGACGCTGTCCTACCGCGTCAAGCGCATGGCCAGCCTGACTGCCGAGAACACGCGTCTGCGAGAGTTGCTGTCCGCAGCGCAACGTCGTCAGGTGCCGTATATCGGCGCCGAACTGCTGTCGCTGGACTCCGACCCCTTTACCTACCAGATGGTCATCGACCGCGGCCGCAGTAGCGGCGTGCGTGTCGGTTTGCCGGTGATGGACGCTTCGGGGCTGATCGGCCAGGTAGTCTCGGTGTCCGCCTACACCAGCCGAGTCCTGATGGCCGTCGATGCCAGCCATGCGGTACCGGTGCAGAGCACCCGCAACGGGCTGCGGTTCATCGTCCAGGGGACCGGCAGTTACGACACCCTGGATGTGCTGAATGTGCCCGATACGGCCGACATCCAAGCCGGCGACCTGCTGGTGACTTCCGGTTTGGGCGGGCGTTTTCCCGAAGGCTTCCCGGTGGCTCGCGTCAGCGAAGTGGTCCACGATCCCGGCGAGCCGTTCGCCCAGGTCAGCGCCGAGCCGATCGCCCAGCCCGAAAGCTCGCGGTATTTTCTGATCCTGTTTCCGCCGCCGCGCGCAACGCGGATCAGCAGCGACGCGGTCGGTGTTGCCGTCGAGGCCGCCACCGGCCAGCCACAGCCCGGCCAAGGCGCCGCCAAGGAGCAGCCATGAACGTGTCCCTGCGCGGCCTGGCGACTACCTGGATCAGCCTGTTTCTGGCCTTGTGTCTGCAGGTCATGCCGCTTCCCGATGCCTGGCTGGTCTGGCGCCCCGACTGGCTGGGCCTGGTGCTGATCTACTGGTGCGTGGTCGCACCGCAACGGATCGGCGTGTTCCACGGCTTCATCCTCGGTCTACTGCTCGACCTGATCGAGGGCGCGCCACTTGGCCAGAATGCACTGGTGATGGCGCTGATCGCCTTTCTCGCCTTGCTGGTCTATCAGCGCATGCGCGCCTACGCGCTGGTTCAACAGGCGGTGCTGGTGTTCGTGCTGCTGGGTATCGCACAACTGCTCGAGCAGTGGCTGCGGATCATCTTCGGGCCCTTCGCGATCAATCTCGCCTTCCTACTGCCGGCACTGATCGGCGCGGTGCTATGGCCCTGGTTCTATACCTTGCTGCAAATGCTACGGCGACGCCTGGGGGTGAGCTGAATCCGCCTCATGCCGGCGATAGTTCGTCAAGGAGACGCCAATGACGCTTGTTGCCCCTGTGCTGCGCCTGGCATCGGCTTCGCCGCGACGCCGTGAATTGCTCACGAGCATTGGCGTGACGAGTGAGGTGGCACCGGTGGCTATCGACGAGACGCCCCACGCCGGTGAAAGCGCTGGCGATTATGTGTCGCGGCTGGCCCGCGACAAGGCATTGGCGGGGGCGGCCGGCAGCACGTTGGTGACACTCGGCTCGGATACCGCGGTGGTGATCGATGGTGCCATTCTCGGCAAGCCGCGCGATCGCGAGCATGCCTGCGCGATGCTCAGTGCCTTGTCCGGGCGCTGGCATTCGGTGATGACCGCGGTGGCAGTGACCGGCCCGCAGGGATTGCTGCAAGCGTGCGTGACCACGCGGGTGGCGATGCGCCCGATCGCCGCGACCGAGATGGCCGCCTACTGGGCGACCGGCGAGCCCGCCGACAAGGCCGGTGGCTATGCCATCCAGGGGCGTGCGGCGATGTTCGTCGAGCGCATCGAAGGCAGCCATTCGGCAGTGGTCGGCCTGCCGCTTTACGAGACCGCGCAATTGCTTGAGCGTCAGGGCCTCGCACTATGGCCTGACGGCGCCGGCGCTGTGTCATAATCGAGCCAAGAGCTTAGCACAAGGATTCCCGCATGAGTGGTGAGGTACTCATCAACCTGACCCCGATGGAAACCCGCGTCGCCGTGGTCGAAAACGGTGTCCTGCAGGAAGCCTTCATCGAGCGTAGCCGGCGTCGCGGTATCGTCGGCAACATCTACAAGGGCAAGGTCGTGCGCGTGCTGCCCGGCATGCAGGCGGCATTCATCGACATCGGTCTGGAACGGGCCGCCTTCATCCATGCCAACGAGGTGCTGCCGCCCAACACCCCGAGCGATGAGCAGGCGTCGATCAGCCAGTTGCTGCAACAGGGGCAGTCGCTGATAGTGCAGGCTACCAAGGACCCGATCGGTTCCAAGGGGGCGCGTCTGACCACTCATCTGTCGGTGCCCTCGCGCTATCTTGTCTACATGCCCGACTCGCCGCACACCGGCGTTTCCCAGCGCATCGAGGATGACGTCGAGCGCGAGCGCCTCAGGACGCTGGTCGAATCCTGCCTGGCCGATCACGACGCTGACGTGCCCGGCGGCTTCATCATTCGCACCGCGGCCGAGGGCGTGGGCGCCGACGAACTGATTGCCGACATGCAATTCCTGCTGCGGCTATGGCGCAAGGTCGACGAACGCAAGCTGACCGCGGCCGCGCCGAGCCGCCTCTACGACGACCTGCCGCTGTACATACGCACGCTGCGCGACGTGATGCGCGACGACATCGAGAAGGTGCGCATCGATTCGCGCGAGAACTACCAGCGGCTGATCGAATTCGCCGAGGAGTTCATGCCCAACGTGGTCGAGCGCGTCGAATACTATCCGGGCGAACGGCCGATCTTCGACTTGTTCAGTGTCGAGGACGAGATCCACAAGGCGCTGGGCCGAAAGGTTCAGCTCAAGTCGGGCGGCTACCTGGTGATCGATCCCACCGAGGCGATGACCACCATCGACGTCAACACCGGCGGCTATGTCGGGCACCGCAATCTCGAGGAGACGATCTTCAAGACCAACCTCGAAGCGGCGACCACCATTGCCCGCCAGCTGCGCCTGCGCAATCTCGGCGGCATCATCATCATCGATTTCATCGACATGGAGGACAACGAGCATCAGCGTCAGGTCCTGCGGGTGCTGGAGAAGTCGCTGGAGCGCGATCATGCCAAGAACAAGCTGACCGGCGTCACCGAGCTGGGACTGGTGCAACTGACCCGCAAGCGGACCCGCGAAAGCCTCGAACAGACATTGTGCGAGCCGTGCCCGACCTGTCAGGGGCGGGGCACGCTGAAGACGCCGGAAACGGTGTGCTACGAGATCTTTCGCGAGATCCTGCGCGAGGAGCGTGCCTATAGTCCCGATACCTACATGGTGCTCGCCTCGCAGGAAGTGGTCGACCGCCTGCTCGACGAAGAGTCCGCGGCGGTCGCCGATCTGGAGATCTTCATCGGCAAGACGATTCGCTTCCAGGTCGAAGGTCATTATTCCCAGGAGCAGTACGACATCGTGCTGATGTGAGCCCATGAGCCCGTTCCGTCTAACCCTGCGATGGGCCCTGACGTTGACGGCCCTGGCGCTGGTCCTGCTGGCGTTGCTGATCGGCGGCCTGCGTCTGAGGGTCGCGCAGCTCGACGCCGTGCGTGGGCGAATCGTCGCCGAGCTGTCGCAACAGTTCAATGCGAGTCTGACGATGAAGGCGTTCGAAGGGCGCCTGCAATGGTTCGATCCGGCGCTGCGTATCGACGATCTGCGCTTGATGTCGCAGGCAGGCAGCGATCCCTTTCCGCTGCTCGAGATCGAGTACGCCGACCTGCGCCTGGACACTGCTGCCTCGCTTCTTGCGCGGCAGCCGGTGCTCGGCGAAGCGCGCATCAGCCAGGCGACGCTGCATCTTTACCAGGATAGCGAAGGCCGCTGGCAATGGCCGGGACCGGCCGAAATCCCGCCCTACGTGATACCCGAGGGCGGCATGGACTTGTCGCGGCTTGACTATTGGGTACAGCTGTTGCTGCGCCAGCGGGTGGTGTTCAACGACCTGCGGGTGGTGCTGCACGGCCTCGACGAGACGCTGACGTTACGGGCGCCTCAGTTACTGATCGCCGAAGAATCGGGGCGTGCCCATCTCGAGGGGCAACTGTTCGTCGCCGACCAGTCGCAGCAATCGCTTTCCGTGGTGCTCGAAGTCCTGCCCGGGTCCCAGGGATTGAATGATTTCAGCGCTGCACTTCAGGCGCGCACGGATCTGGGCAGCCTGACGCGGCTGGGTCGGCTGCTCACACGCCGTGAGCCCTTGAGTCTCGAGCGGGTGAGTGGCGAGGCCGAGCTGTGGGCGCGTTGGCGCGACGGGCGCGTCGAGGATGCTCGGCTGGCCCTGTCGATACCCGAGCTGAGTGTCGCGGACAGCGAGGGCACCCTCGAACTGCGCGATATCCAGGCCCGCGGGCAGTGGCTGCGCGGTGACGGCGATGAATGGAATGCCTGGGTCAATAGCTTGTCCATGAACGATGCCCGGGACGGCGCCTCGTCGCTGCCCGAGCGTCTGCAACTGGCCGGCGAGGGCGATGACTGGTGGCTGCGCAGCTCGGCGTTTTCGGTGGATGAGCTGATGGCCTGGCGACGGCGGCTGCCGTTGCCCGAGCGCTGGCAATCGATGCTCGATGCGCTCAAGCCCGGGGGTCGCGTCGAGGGCCTGCAGGTGGGCCGACAGCAGGGCCAGTGGCAGGCGCGCGCCGCCTTGCAGGAGATGACCGCCCAGCCCTGGCAGGACGCCCCCGGTGGCGGCCCTTTCGATGCCTGGGTCGAGGCCGACGGTCGCACCGGGTACGTCGAATTCGCCGGCCGGCAGGGTGTCGAGCTGCGCTTTCCCAAGCTGTTTCCTGCCCCCTTGTCGCTCGATTATGCCAGCGGTCGCGTCAATTGGTCGCTGAACGGCGAGCAGCCGCAAGTCGCTGGCGAGGAGTTGTCGCTCGGCTGGCGCGGCGCTTCGGTCGACGGCGACTTTCAGCTGACGGTACCGGGCGAAAACGCCCGCCAGCGGCCCGGGCAATTCGCGTTGAACCTCGACATGCGCAATGTCGATGCGACGCAGACGCCGCTGGGCGAGTGGTTGCCGCTCGAGGTGTTCGATAGCGAGCTGCGTGAATGGCTGACCTCGGGCATCACCGGCTATGTCCCGCGCGGCTCGCTGCAGTTCAGTCAGACTCTTGATGGCGACCTCGATGGCGAGGAGACTGGCGCGACCCAGGAGGACGCCGATGAACTCGGCAAGAGCGCCGAGCTGCGCCTGGCCCTCGACGTCGAACGGGGCTACCTGCCCTACGACCCCGAATGGCCGGCGCTCGACGCGCTCAGTGGTCAACTCACGCTGAATAACCAGACCCTCGAGGCGACGGTGGAGCATGCCGAGACGCTGGGCCTGGTCAGCGAAGGCGCCAAGGTATCGCTGGCCGACGAACGCTTGACGGTCGAAGGGCCGGTCGCTGGCCCCGTTCAAGGCCTGTTCGACTTTCTGGCCGCCGCACCGCTCGATGGCCTGGAGAGTTTCAGCGACTGGCGAGGCGAAGGGCGAGTCGACGGCCAACTGCGCCTCGCTGTGGCCATGGATACTCCGGAATCGGTAGACGCGCCCGTCGATGTCGATCTGCAGGCCCGTGTCGATGCACCGTCGATCCGTCTGCCCCAGGCCGATCTGGAGTTGGGTAACGTCAATGGTGCGTTGCGTTATAAATACCTCGGCGAATCTGGCAGCGACACCCTGACCGGTCAACTCGGCGCACGGGTCTTCGAGGGGCCGCTGCTTGCCGACTTCGATGTCGGCGGCCAGGGGGTGACCCTGGAGGGTCGCGCCCTGGCTCGCGGGCTGCTGGACTGGGCGGGAGTCGATGGCCTCGGCGGCCTGATCAGCGGCTATTTTCCCTATACGGCCGAACTCGACCTCGAGGCCGACAAGCCGAGCCTGAGCCTGAATAGCGATCTCCAGGGTCTGGCCATCGACCTGCCGGCGCCGTTCGGCAAGACGCTGGATGCCCGGGTCCCGCTTGCCGTGACGGCCTCGATCCCCGATCGTGTGGTCGAGCTCGAGCTGGCCGAGCGCTTGCGTCTGCGCTGGCGTTCGCTGGGCCCCGAAGGCGGCCAGGGTCAGGCCTGGCTGGAAAACTGGCCGGTCGATCCTGAATGGCCGAGTGGCAGCGGGTGGGACATCGCCTGGAACACCCCGCGGCTGTCGCTGGCAGGCTGGCAGCAAGCGCTGGCCGAGGTATCGCTGCCCTCGGCCGCGGATGAAGCCGAGGCCAACGGCCGCTCGGCGCTGAGTCGGTTGCAGCGCTTTAACCTGCAAACCGACTGCCTGTACTACCAGCAGCGCTGCCTCGGCGATCTGCAGGCCTCGGCCAGCCCGCTGAACGAATATGGCTGGTCGCTGGGCCTGACGGGTTCGCTGATGCAGGGGCGCGCCGAATATCGGCCGAGGCAGGCCGCGCCGCTGGCTATTAGCCTCGCACGCTTGAATCTTGACCCGCTGCTCGCCGGTGGCGGCGAACAGAACGACGCCTCGTCACCCAGCCTGCAGAGCGAGATCGTCACCGCACCGCCCGAGCCCGCACCACTGCCCGACTGGCTGACCCAGGTGCCGGCAGGCCGGTTGAGCATCGCCACGCTGTCGCGCAGCGGCCGTCAATTCGGCCCTTTCGAGGCGAATTGGCGGGAATCCCCCGACCGCCTGCGGCTCGATCCGGTCTCGCTGAAGCTGGGCGAGATAACCGCGCAGGGCGAACTGGTCTGGGAGGCCTCGGGCGAGCAGGCGAGCCTGACTCGTTCACGGCTATCGATCAGCGGCGGCGATCTGGGCACGGCGTTGGCGACGCTCGATCAGCCGGTGGCCATCAACTCGACGCGCACCGAGGTACAGACCCAACTGGCCTGGCCGGGCGCGCCCTGGCAATTCGCCCTGGCGCGTTCGCGGGGCAGCATTGAAGTGGGTCTGAGCGACGGTAGTTTCCGCACCCTCGAATCGCCCTCTGCGCGGCTGGTCGGGTTGCTCAACGTCGACAACCTGCTGCGCCGGTTGCGCCTGGATTTCTCCGACGTCACCGGCGAAGGCACCGCATTCGACAGTGTCAGCGGCGATGCCACACTGTATGGTGGACGTCTGGAAACCCGCGGGCCGGTTGAAATCGACGGGACCTCCACCCAATTCACCCTGGATGGCAGCGTGGATCTGCTGGCGCGCCAGCTCGATCTGACTCTTGGGGTCACCGTGCCGGTCAGCCAGAATCTGCCTCTGGCCGCCGTGATCGCCGGCGCGCCCTATGTCGGCGGCGCGCCCTATGTCGGCGGCGCGCTGTTTCTGGCGGACAAGGTCTTCGGTGGCTGGCTCGACAAGGTCACGAGAATTTACTATCGCGTGGAGGGGCCCTGGACCTCGCCGCGAATCACCGTGGAAGATGCCGAATGACGCAACGCTCCCATTCGCCTCTCGACGAGGCCATAACTACCCTGCTCGCCCCCGGCGGCCTGGATGCCGAGGCGCTCGAGCCGGGCCTGGAACAGGCGCTGGGGCCGGGCATCGATTATGCCGACCTGTATTTCCAGCGTAGCTGGCAGGAAAACTGGGTCCTCGAGGACGGCGAGGTCAAGGACGCCAGCTTCAATATCGACGGCGGCGTCGGCGTACGCGCGCTGGCCGGAGAAAAGACCGGCTTCGCCTATTCCAACCAGATCACCGCCGATGCGCTGGCCGAGGCCGGGCGCACCGCTTCGGGGATCGCGCGCAGCGGTTCCCGGCTGATGCGGGTGCCGGTACACAGCGCGGCGGCGGCGCAGCGCTATGCCGGCATCGATCCGCTATCGGGGCTGTCTGCGGAAGACAAGATCGCCCTGCTCAAGCAGGCCGATCGCGTCGCCCGCGCCGCCGACCCCAGCGTCGCCCAGGTCAGCGCCTCGCTGAGCGGCGTCCATGAAGTGGTGCTGGTGCGCGCCAGCGACGGCACGCTGGCGGCGGACATCCGCCCGCTGGTGCGTTTCAACGTCAGCGTCATCGCCATGCGCGACGGTCGCCGCGAGCGTGGCAGCGCCGGCGGCGGCGGGCGCTATGCGATGTCGCGGCTGCGTGACGAGAACGTCGCCGAGCGCTACGCCAAGGAAGCCGTGCGCCAGGCGCTGGTCAACCTCGAGGCGGTCGACGCGCCGGCCGGCCAATTGCCGGTGGTGCTGGGCGCCGGCTGGCCGGGCATCCTGCTTCACGAGGCGGTGGGCCATGGCCTGGAGGGGGACTTCAATCGCAAGGGCAGCTCGGCGTTCGCCGGGCGCATCGGCCAGCCAGTCGCCGCCAGGGGGGTGACCGTGGTCGACGACGCCACGCTGGCCGAGCGGCGCGGTTCGATGTCGATCGACGACGAGGGCACGCCCGGCGCCTATACGCCGCTGATCGAGGACGGCATCCTCACCGGCTACATGCAGGACAAGCTCAACGCGCGGCTCATGGGCATGAGCCCGACCGGCAATGCGCGGCGTGAATCCTACGCGCACATGCCGATGCCGCGGATGTCCAACACCTACATGCTGGCCGGCCAGGACGACCCCGAGGACATCGTCAAGAGCGTCAAGCGCGGCCTCTACGCGGTCAGCTTCAGCGGTGGGCAGGTCGACATCACCTCCGGCAAGTTCGTGTTCGCGGCCAGCGAGGCCTATCTGATCGAGGACGGCCGCATCACCGCGCCGGTCAAGGGAGCGACGTTGATCGGCAATGGCCCCGAGGCGATGGGGCGGGTGTCGATGATCGGCAACGACATGCAGCTGGACAGCGGGATCGGCGTCTGTGGCAAGGAGGGCCAGGGCGTGCCGGTGGGCGTCGGCCAGCCGACGCTGAAATTAGACGAGCTGACGGTCGGCGGCACGCAATCGTGAACGAACGTGCCTGCGCTCGCTCATGCGGCGTTGAACATCGGCTCGGCATGCTCATTTACGAACTTGTAAACTCCGCTGCCTCGCCGCTGTTCGCCTTGCCTGAGCATCGCTCGGCTACGTCCCGCGGGTATAGCACTATTAAATGCTGGCGGTATCGCGGATCAGTTGGAACAGCTTGCGGGCGTTGGTCGGCGGTTTGCCGCGCTGGCGCTCGCTCTGGGCATTGCGGATCAGCTGGCGCAGCGCCTGACGGTCGACGTGGGGGTGTTCGGCGATAAAGGCTTCGAGCGCCTCGCCGTCGTCCTCGACCAGCCGGTCGCGCCACTGTTCAAGGCGGTGGAAGGCGTGATCGCGGCGCAGCTTTTCCTGCTCGAATTCGTCGAACACGGCCTGGATGGCGGCGATGTCCTCGCGCCGCATGACCTTGCCGACGTACTGCATGTGCCGGCGGCGGCCTTCGTGGGAGCGGATGCGCGAGGTTTCCTCGACCGCCGCGAGCATGTCCTCGGACAGCGGCAGTCGGGCGCGCTGCGGGGCGGGCAGGGCGATGATCTTTTCGCCCAGCGCCTGCAGCGCCAGCATTTCGCGTTTGAGTTGGGACTTGCTCGACCGTTCCGGAAGATCGGCGGGGGACTCGAATGACATGCCATTTCCATAAGCATTTGGGAGGTTGGCGCAGTATACCAGCCAGCCTTCGCACAAGGAGACCAACATGACACAGGCTTTCGATGCGAGTGCGCAGCAGGCGCTGCTGGAAGCGCGTGCGGCGGCCGCGCTCGAGCAGGCCCGCGAGGCGGGTGCCGACGCTTGCGAGGTGGGCGCCAGCGTCGACCAGGGGATCAATGTCAGCGTGCGCATGGGCGAGGTGGAGACCGTCGAGTTGGCGCGCGACCAGGGCATTGCCGTCACCGTCTATGTCGGCCAGCGCAAGGGCAGCGCCTCATCGTCGGACGCCAGCGAGGCGTCGATCCGCGCGCTGGTCGACAGAGCCCTGACAATCGCCCGTCAGACCGGCGAGGACACGGCGTCCGGCCTGGCCGACAAGGCGTTGATGGCCACCGAGCTGCCGGATCTGAAGGTCCACCATCCATGGCAGTTGTCGACCGATCAGGCGATCGAGATGGCCCTGGCCTGCGAACAGGCCGGGCGCGGTGTGGCGGGCATCAGCAACTCCGAAGGCGCCGAACTGTCGAGCGGTGAAGGCGTACGGGTCTATGCCAACAGCCACGGCTTCATGGGCAGCCAATGCGGTAGCCGGCATTCGCTGTCGTGCATGCTGATCGCTCAGGACGAGCAGGGCATGCAGCGCGACTACGATTATTCCAGCGAGCGCGATCCGGCCAAGCTGGCCTCGCCCGAGGCGATCGGCCGGCGCGCCGCCGAGCGTACCTTGCGGCGGCTCGGCGCCAAGCGCCCGGCCACCGGTCGCATGCCGGTGATGTTCGCCCCTGAATTGGCCGGCGGGCTGATCGGACACTTGCTGAGTGCCATCGCTGGAGGCTCGCTCTATCGCGACGCCTCGTTTCTCTGTGACAGCCTCGGCGAGACGCTGTTTCCCGAGTGGCTGTCGCTCCAGGAGAAGCCGCGCGAGATCGGTGGGATGGCGAGTGCGCCGTTCGACAACGATGGGGTCTATACCCGCGACAACGTCTACGTCGAGCAGGGGCGGATCGCCAGTTACATGCTCTCGGCCTACAGTGCGCGGAGGCTCGGCATGACCACCACCGGCAACGCCGGCGGTGCGCGCAATGTGCGGCTGGACGCGCCGTTGAGCACACCCGAGGCGCTGCTGGCGCGGATGGGCAGCGGCGTGGTGGTCACCGAGCTGATGGGCCAGGGGGTCAACGGCGTGACCGGCGATTATTCACGCGGGGCGGCCGGCTTCTGGGTCGAGAACGGCCAGCTGCAATATCCGGTCGAGGAGTTCACCATCGCCGGCAACCTGCGCGGCATGTTCGGCAATCTGCTCGGGGTGGGCGACGATGTCGATACCCGCGGCAGCGTGCATACCGGCAGTTGGCTGATCGACGACATGATGGTGGCGGGGGGCTAAAGAGGGCCTACGGCCAGAAGAGGGAAGAGGCAAAATGATTCTTGCTACTTGTTCTTCTTCCAGGCGCATAGCGCCGTTCTTCCCTCTTCGAGACGCGAAGCGTCGGTCTTCCGTCTCCTATAGGTAGAACAGCGTCGCCAGGCCGAGGAAGGCCATGAAGCCGATCACGTCGGTGACGGTGGTCAAAATCACGTTGCCGGACAGCGCCGGGTCGATGTCGAGCTTCTTGAGCGCCACGGGCAGCAGGGTGCCGCAGAGCGCGGCGATCAGCAGGTTGATGACGATCGCTGCGGCGATGATGGCGCCCAGCGTCAGGTCGTCGAACCAGACCACGGCGATGGCGGCGATTACCAGCGCCCAGAGCAGGCCGTTGAGCACGCTGACGATCAGCTCGCGGCTGAGCAGCCAGCGCATGTTGTTGCCCGAGACATGGCCAAGGGCGATGCCGCGGATCAGCACCGTCAACGTCTGGGAGCCGGCGATGCCGCCCATGCTGGCGACGATCGGCATCAGCACCGCAAGGGCGGTGACACGCTGGATGGTGCCCTCGAACAGCCCGATCACCGCTGCCGCCATGAATGCGGTGATCAGGTTGACGCCCAGCCAGACTGCCCGTCGCCGACTGGTCCGCCAGGCCGGAGCGAAGGTGTCCTCGTCGTCGTCGAGGCCGGCCATGCTCATGACCTGATGCTCGGCGTTCTCGCGGATCACGTCGACCACGTCGTCGATGGTGATTCGGCCCAGCAGGTGGCCATCGGTGCCGACCACTGGCGCCGATACCAGGTCGAACTTCTCGAACAGCTTGGCGACCTCGCTCTCGCCGGTCATCGCCGCAATGCGGACCATGTCGGTATCCATCACCTCGCGGACCAGCATCGACGGGTCGGAAACCAGCAGGCGGTTGATCGGCAGGCTGCCGATCAGCTTGTCGTCGCGGGTCACCACCAACAGCGTGTCGGTGGTGTCCGGCAGGCGCTCATGACGACGCAGATAGCGCAAAACCACGTCGAGCGTGATATCCGGGCGGATCGTCAGCGCATCGGTGTTCATCAGCCCGCCGGCGGTGTCCTCGGGATAGGCGAGGACGGTCTCCAGACGCTGGCGTTCCTGCGCCTCCATCGAGGCCAGCACTTCGAGAGTGACGGTGTTGGGCAGGCGCTGCAGCAGATCGGCCAGGTCGTCGACGTCGAGCCGCTCGGTGGCCGAGACCAGCTGCTGGGTGTCCATGCGGCTGAGAAACACCGTCTGGATATCATCGTTGAGATATTGCAGGACGTCGCCCTGCAACTCGGGGTCGACCAGTGCCCAGAGCACCTCGCGCTCGCGCGGCGGGGTCGATTCGAGCAGATGAGCCACGTCGACCGGTGCCAGGCCGCGGTTGAGCATGCGTCGGACCTGATCCAGGGCGCCGTTTTCCAAGGCTGCGTTGAGCCGATCGAGGCGAGGCTGTAGTCGGCTTGGATTCTGGCTCATGGCAGTCGGCGTCCTTGATCGCCCCGCGGTGGGCGGCGTCATTCTAACATCGTGGCCGGGCTCGAAGGGCAACGATCCGTCGCGCGGTCGCACGTTCGCCGATGGACGCTTACAGATCCTCTTCGAAACGTGCCGCGAGCAACGCCTCGAGCGCATCGAGCGCCTGGCTGGCCTGCGGGCCCTCGGCTTTGATGGTCAGCCGGCTGCCACAGGGCGCGGCGAGCATCAGCAACGACATGATGTTGGCGGCATCGCCGCTGCGACCCTGATGATGAACGGTAACGCTGGCGTCGTAACCCTGACAGCACTGGACCAGCCTGGTCGCGGCACGGGCATGCAGGCCGCGCTTGTTGATCAGCGTCAGCTCACGCTGTGGCATCGGCGGCTCCCACGGCGGCGTGGATGCCCAATTCCCGATGACGAATTCGCACCCGGTAACGGCCGGTAAAGTGCTGCGCCAGACGTTCGGTCAGATACACTGAACGATGCTGGCCGCCGGTGCAGCCGATCGCCACCGTCAGATAACTGCGGTTGCTGGCGCGGTAGGCGGGCAACCAGCGTTCGAGCCAGTCGCGGATATCGTCGGCCATGGCGCCGACATCCGGATAATCCTCGAGAAAGGTCACGATCTCGGCATCTCGGCCATTGAACGGGCGCAGCCGCGGATCCCAGTAGGGATTGGGCAGGCAGCGGGCGTCGAAGACGGTATCGGCATCGAGCGGCACGCCGCGCTTGAAGCCGAACGATTCGAAGGTCAGCGTGAGCTGTTCGCTGGTATGGTGGGCGACCTGCTCGGCGATGCGTCCGCGCAGGTCGTGGACCGAGAGCTGCGAGGTATCCATCACCAGGTCGGCCAGATCCCGGATGTCCGCCAGTGCCTTCTCCTCGGACTCGATCGCCTCGGCCAGGGTCATCTGGCTATTACGGGTCAGCGGATGGCGGCGGCGGGTCGCCGAGTAGCGCTCGAGCAGGATCTTGTCCTCGGCGGTCAGATAGACCACCTGGCAATCGATGCCGCGCTGGCGCACGGCCTCGAGCTGCGCGGGAAAGCGCTCGAGGGCCGTGGGCAAGTTGCGCGCATCAATGCTGACCGCGACGCTGGCGCGCTTGCTGTCGGCCTGCTGGAGCTCATCGATCAGCGCATCGAGGAGCATCGCCGGCAGGTTGTCGATGGCATAGAAGCCCAGGTCCTCGAGTGCCTGGAGGGCGATCGACTTGCCGGATCCGGAGCGGCCACTGATGATCACGAGTTGCATGGGGCGGCTCCCTTGTCACGATGAGTCACGAGGCGGTCGTATGACGCTGGGCATACCAGACCCGAATTGAATAGGCCGGGGCGAATTAAAGCGCAGCCTTCAGGCTACCTGGCCTGCCGCGGCGCGCTACCGGCGCCGCCATCGAGGGCATGGATGGCATCGATGAGCGTTTCGTGCAGTTCACGCTGGCTGGCACTGTGGCGCAGCCGGTTGCGGGTGTCGGCGTCGTTCATGATGCCGGCGACCTGGGCGAGTAGCGCCAGGTGGGTGTCGTCGGCCTCTTCGGGTACCAGCAGCACGAACAGCAGGTCGACCGGTTCGCCATCGACTGCATCGAAATCGATCGGCTCCTGTA
Source organism: Halomonas sp. IOP_31 (assembly GCF_021151495.1). Taxonomy (NCBI): domain Bacteria; kingdom Pseudomonadati; phylum Pseudomonadota; class Gammaproteobacteria; order Oceanospirillales; family Halomonadaceae; genus Halomonas; species Halomonas sp. IOP_31. The sequence goes on from NZ_JAIRBP010000011.1 coordinate 58,680, forward strand.
GCTTGATAAAGCCGGCTACTGGCGCCTTGCAATGGGGATTGCGCGCATGGGGAATGGCCACGCCATTGCCGATGCCGGTACTCCCCAGCCGTTCACGACCGATCAGCCGGCTGAACACCTCCTGGCTGTCCAGGCTAGGGGTGTTCTGGGCGATGAAGGTGCTGAAGAACTCAAGCACGCGCTTCTTGCTCCCCCCGGGCACGGCAAACAGAGTGCGTTCGGGGGGCAGTATGGTTTCCAGTGACATGATGGGGAGTCAGCGGGCGCCGGCGCCTTGCGCGCGGGCCTGGGCCTTTTCCTTGTGTTTGACGAGTTGGCGGTCGAGCTTGTCGGCCAGGGCATCGATGGCGGCGTACATGTCGCCGTTCTCGGCTTCGGCATGCAAGTCAGCACCCGCTGCGTGAAGCGTGCAGGCCGCCTGATGGCGTTCCTTCTCGATCGAGAGCGTTACCTGCACGGTGGTGATGTTGTCGTAGTGGCGTTCCAGCCGCGCCAACTTTTCGTTGACGTAGTCACGCAATGCATCCGTCAGTTCGACGTGATGGCCGGTGATGTTGGCTTGCATGGCACGTTCCTTTTCGACGAGTGATGGCCGATTGTAACCCTTTTTGCAGCTTAGCAAACCCCTCGCGGGATGGTGGCCGCAAACGTCGCTTGTCGAGAGCGGGAAGACATGTGAATCGACGTTTCGATGCGATAGGGCGCGGCACTTTCCTTGTGCCGGGGAGAGAGCTGCATATGTCTGAAGGAGCCTCAGGCGAGGCGTCTGCGTTCACCGGAGGAGGGGATGCCCAGCGCTTCGCGATACTTGGCGACGGTGCGTCGCGCCACCGCGATGCCATCGGCGGCGAGCAGCTCGACCAGCTTGCTGTCGGAAAGTGGCTTGCGCGGCGGCTCGTCGCCGATCAGCTTCTTCAGGCGTGCGCGTATCGCGGTGCTGGAGTGCGCATCGCCTTCGCTGCCGCCGCCGACATGGCTCGAGAAGAAGTACTTGAGTTCGAAGACGCCGCGCGGGGTATGAATGAACTTCTGTGTGGTGACCCGCGAGATGGTCGATTCGTGCATCTCCACGGTCTGGGCGATGTCGGCGAGCACCAGCGGTTTCATGGCCTCCTCGCCACGCTCGAGGAAGTCGAACTGGCGGATCATGATCTCGCGACCGACCTTGAGCAGGGTGTCGTTGCGACTCGACAGACTCTTGATCAACCAGCGCGCCTCCTGAAGGTGCTGCTTCATGAAGGTGTTGTCGTCGCTCTTGTCGGCGCGCTTGATCAAGGCGGCATAGTCGGGCTGGACGCGCAATCGCGGTAGCGCCTCGGGATTGAGCTCGATACGCCAGCCCTCGCGAGTATGGCGAGCCACCAGGTCGGGGATCACGTAATCCTCGCCACTGGCGTCGAAGGCTTGGCCGGGGCGTGGATCGAGGGCGCGGATCAGGGCGATCACCGCATCGAGCTGGGCATCGTCGAGACGCAGCCGACGCTTGAGCAACTTGCGGTCATCATTGGCCAGCGCGTCGAGAAACTGGCGTACCAGGCGCTTGGCCTGGGGCAGCAGCGGCGTATCGTCGGCCAGCGTAGCCAGTTGCAGCAGCAGACACTCGCGCAGGTCGCGGGCGAATACACCGGTGGGGTCGAACTGTTGAAGACGATGCAGAATCTGCTCGACCTCGGCGGCCTTGAGTCCGGAAAGCCCCTGGCTGCGCAGGCCTTCCGTCAATTCGTCGAGCTGACCGTCGAGATAGCCGTCGAGGTTGACTGCATCGATGAGACAGTCGGCGATCGCATGTTCGCGACTGTCGAGCCCGGTCATGTCGAGCTGCCAGCGAAGGTGATCCTGCAGGCTCTGATCGGCGGCGTTGCGCTCGAGATCGGGGCCGTCTTCGCTGCGCCCCGCGCTGGGGGCCAGGTCCTGGTAGGTGTCCGACCACTCGCTGTCCAGCGCGAGCTCCTCGGGGATGTCGCTGGCCCAGTCGTCGTCGGCGGCTTCGCCGACGGCGGCTTCGCCGTAGTCGTCCTCCATCTCGAGCATGGGATTGGCTTCCAGCGCCTGCTGGATCTCCTGGCGCAGATCCAGTGTCGATAGCTGCAGCAGCTGGATGGCCTGCTGCAGCTGAGGCGTCATGGTCAGCTGGGTGCCGACCCGAAGCTGCAGCGTGGGTTTCATTGCCATGACAAGCGTGACTTCACTGGCGGAATTTCCGACACGTTATCCTGACCGATGAGCTCTTGCAAGTTTAAAAGCAATAACCATGCCATCTATTTGTCTGGTACCGCTTGGCGCTATCTTGCGCAGGGCCGACGCGTTTGGCAGGCGCCGATTCTGCCCGGCAATGACAATCGCTCAGAGCCGGAATTCATTGCCCAGATAGACCTCGCGGACCTTCTGGCTGGCGAGGATCGCCTCGGCGTTACCCTCGGCGATGATCTGGCCGTCGCCGACGATGTAGGCGTTGTCACAGATATCCAGCGTCTCGCGCACGTTATGGTCGGTGATCAACACGCCGATGCCGCGATCGCGCAGCTGGCGGATGATCGACTTGATTTCGCCGACCGAGATCGGATCGACCCCGGCGAAAGGCTCGTCGAGCAGGATGAACGCCGGCTCGGTGGCCAGCGAGCGGGCGATCTCTACCCGCCGGCGCTCGCCACCGGACAGGCTCATGCCCATGTTGTCGCGAATATGGGTGATATGAAATTCCTCGAGCAGCTGTTCGAGCTGGTGCTTGCGTCCCGGCTTGTCCAGGTCGCGACGCGTCTCGAGGATCGCCATGATGTTGTCGGCGACCGACAGCTTGCGAAAGATCGAGGCTTCCTGAGGCAGGTAGCCAATGCCGGCGCGGGCGCGGTGATGCATTGCTGCCCGGCTGAGGTCCTGGTCGTCGATGCCCACCTCGCCGGCGTCGGCGCGTACCAGGCCGACGATCATGTAGAACGAGGTCGTCTTGCCAGCCCCGTTGGGGCCGAGCAGGCCGACGATACTGCCCTGGCCGATCGATAGGCTGATGTCCTGAACCACGCGGCGATTCTTGTAGCTCTTGGCCAGATGCCTGGCGAACAGTGTCTTCATCGCGCGGGACTCTCCTCTAGATTGGCCTCTAGATTGGCCTCTAGCCTGGCCTCGATCGGCGGGGTCATTGTTCGGCGGACTTCGGCGTCAGGCTCATGCGCACGCGCTCGTTCTCGGCTCCCTGGGCCTGGGAGCGCGCCTGGACCTGGCGGTTGTCGAGAAAATATTCGACATAGGCACCGCTGAAGGTATCTCTGGTCTGGCGTAGCTCGGCCTGACCGACGAGCTCGACGCGCCGCTCGCCGGCGTAGTAGATGATCGTATCGCCCCAGCCCTTGACCAGCGGGTCGTCGGGCGCCGGGCGCTGTTCGAGATAGGCGCGCTCGGCGTCGCCGATGGCGGTGACCTGGGTCACTTCGCCCTGGTCGTTGCGTTTGATCTCGACGCGCTGGGCGGTCAGTTGCATGCTGCCCTGCTGCATGTCGACGTCACCGGTGTAGACGGCGGTGCCGGCACGGTCATCGAGATCCAGGCGGTCGGCGGCGATATTGATCGGCTGGTCGGCATCGCTGTCCAGCGCCAGGGCCGGCGCGGCGAGAAGCGCTGCGCCGGCCAGGGTTAAGGCGGCGAAAAGGGTACGCATCATGTTCCTGAATCCTCGTCGATCGTCGGGTGATGGCCGCGTACGTTGCCGTTGAGCTGCAGGCGTCCAGTGTTCAGCCAGGCGTCGAAGCGATCGCCGCGCACGCGCTGCTGGAATTTGCGCAGTACGGCGTCGCTCTCGCTCCAGGCGTGGTTGTCGTCGGCATCGTAGATCAGCACCTCGCTGTTGATTCGCCAGCCCTCGCCGGGCGCCTCGAGCTGGGCGTTGCCGCTTAGCGTGAGCGGATTGGCGTTGGCCCCCAGCCTACCCGTGTCGGCACTGGCGAACCAGACCCGGCCGCGGTCGTCGACGAGCCGGGCATCGGGGGATTCGAGGCGCGTCACGTCATCAATCGGGGTATGCGTCAGGCGGGGTGTCGCGAGCCGCTGATAGGCGTTGCCGGCTGCGTCGAAGCGGGTCAGCTTGGCGTCTTCCAGATAGTAGTCGGGTTCGCCGCTTTCGGCCGTGGGAGGGGGAGCGGGTAGCGGGATATTGCGTTGCTCGATCAGCGCCAGGAGTCCGCCCAGCGCGAGCAGGATGAGTGCCAGCCACCATTTGGGTGAAAGCCGCGAGAGACGCTGGAGCATCGTTTAATTCCGGTCGTGGAGATAAGTGTCGAGTAGCGCCGTCCAGTGGCCCTGCATCTGCAGCAGTCCATCGCAGATATCGCGCACGGCGCCCTTGCCGCCGGGACGCTGGGTGACCCAGTCGGCCTGTTCACGGATATAGTCTGGCGCATTGGGCACGCTGATGCCGAGCCCCGCGCAGCGGATGGGGGCGAGGTCGGGCAGATCGTCGCCGCAATAGGCGATCTGCTCGAATTTGAGATCCAGCGTGTCGAGCAACTGGCGCAGCACGGTCAGCTTGTCGTCGCGCCCCTGGAAAACATGCTCGATGCCCAGTGCCGCGGCGCGCCACGCCACCATCGGCGACTCGCGGCCGGTAATGATCGCCACCTCGACGCCGGCCTGGCGCAGCAGCTTGATGCCCTGGCCATCCTGGGTGCTGAACGCCTTGGTTTCCTGGCCATCGGTCTGGAAATACAGCTGGCCGTCGGTCATCACGCCATCGACATCGAGGACCAGCAGGCGCACGCGACGGGCGCGCTCGGTCAGGTCGGGATTATTGGTCATGCTGTCTCCTCAGATCACGCCGCTGACGAGCAGGTCGTGCATGTGGATGGCGCCGATCGGGCGATCGTCGCCGTCGACCACGGCCAGCGCGGTGATGCGGTTGTCTTCCATGAGCCTGACCGCCTCGGCTGCTAGAATGTCGGCGCGGATCCGCTTGCCGCCGCGGGTCATCACATCGTCGACCCGCAGTGCGCGCAGATCGCCATGTTGATCGAGGGTGCGGCGCAGATCGCCGTCGGTGTAGACGCCGGCCAGCCGGCCCTCGTCGTCGATCACGCAGGTAAAGCCCAGCCCCTTGCGGGAGATTTCGAGCAGTGCGTCGCGCAGCGGGCTGCCCAGCGCCACGCGGGGCAGGCGTTCGCCGCTGTGCATCAGGTCCTCGACCTTGAGCAGCAAGCGCCGGCCCAGCGTGCCGCCGGGGTGCGACAGGGCGAAGTCCTCGGCGGTGAAGCCGCGCGCCTCGAGCAGGGCCACCGCCAACGCGTCGCCAAGCGCCAGCGCGGCGGTGGTCGAGGCGGTCGGCGCCAGATCGAGCGGACAGGCTTCGCGCTCCACGCTGGCGTCGAGGTGGGCCTCGGCATGGCAGGCCATGGCCGAGGCGGGACGCCCGGTCATGCTGATCAGCGGCGTGCCCATGCGCTTCAACAGCGGCAGCAGCGCGGTGATCTCCTGAGTCTCGCCGGAGTTCGACAGCGCCAGTACCACGTCGCGGGCGGTGATCATGCCCAGGTCGCCGTGGCTGGCCTCGCCGGGGTGGACGAAGAAGGCCGGCGTTCCAGTGCTCGCCAGCGTGGCGGCGATCTTGCGTGCGATATGCCCCGACTTGCCCATGCCGGTGACCACCACGCGCCCCTGGCAGGCGAGGATCAGCCGGCAGGCGCGGTCGAAATCGTCGGACAGCTTGCCGATCAGTGTGGCGATGGCCTGCTGTTCCAGTTTCAAGGTGCGTCGGGCGCTGGCACGAAAGGCGAAGTCGATATCGATGGTCATGGCAGTGATTGTTGCCCCCGGGGCGATTGGACTCAAGAGGCGACGCTGCCGGACGCTCCGGCCGGTTCGTCGCAACTGTGCCGGGCGCTTATTAGACGCATAGTGGCGGTGGCATGCAAGGGTGAAACCCGGTCGGGCTGGTCGTGGTACGCTGGGTTAGGATACGATGTTCGATAATTTTTCACCACTGAGTCGCCTGAATGAACGAATCGCTGCTCGTCGAGGTGGAAGGATTGCGCTTTTCCCGTGGCGAGAAGGAAATCTTTCGCGGTGTCGATCTGCAGATTCCGCGCGGCAAGATCACTGCGATCATGGGACCCAGCGGCACCGGCAAGACGACGCTGCTCAAGCTGATCGGCGGCCAGTTGCGGCCGGACGCGGGGCGGGTCAGGATCGCCGGCCACGACGTGCACCGCCTGTCGCGGCGGGCGCTGTTCCGGCTGCGCCGGCGCATGGGCATGCTGTTCCAGAGCGGCGCGCTGTTTTCCGATCTCTCCGTGTTCGAGAACGTGGCTTTCCCGTTGCGCGTGCATACCGATCTGCCCGAGGCGATGGTACGCGACATCGCCCTGATGAAGCTCGAGGCGGTGGGCTTGCGTGGCGCTCGCGAACTGATGCCCTCGGAACTGTCGGGGGGGATGCTGCGACGGGTGGCGCTGGCCCGGGCGATCGCCCTGGATCCCGACTTGATCCTCTATGACGAGCCGTTCGTGGGGCAGGATCCGATCTCGATGGGCGTGCTGGTGCAATTGGTCAAGAAGGTCAATCAGGCACTGGGACTGACCGCCGTGGTGGTCTCCCACGACGTCAAGGAGACCCTGACGATCGCCGATTATGTCTACGTGATCTCCGATGGCCAGGTGATGGCGCATGGCACGCCGGCATCGCTGGATGACACCGGCGACGCCCGGGTGCGCCAGTTCATCCACGGTGAACCCGACGGACCGGTGCCGTTTCATTATCCAGCGCCGGATTACGTCACCGACATCATGGCCGGGAGGGTGCAGCGTTGAGCGATCGTCACGAAAATCGTAGCCATGCCTTGCCCGGTACGATCTTGCGCCGGGCTGTCTTGCGCAGGATCGCGGCGCTGGGTCGGACGACGCTGGATGCCATCGACGCGCTGGGGCGGGCGGGGATGATCCTGGTGTTGTCGAGTCTGACCGTGCCGTCACGGGAAGGCTGGCGGCTGTGGCTGCGCCAGATGCATTTCGTCGGCGTGATGTCGCTGGCCATCGTGCTGGTATCCGGCATGTTCATCGGCATGGTGCTGGGGCTGCAGGGCTACACCATTTTGGTCGATTTCGGCGCCGAGGATGCGCTGGGGCAGATGGTCGCCCTGTCGTTGCTGCGCGAACTGGCGCCGGTGGTCACGGCGTTGCTGTTTGCCGGGCGCGCCGGCTCGGCGCTGACCGCCGAGATCGGCCTGATGAAGGCCACCGAGCAACTCTCGAGCATGGAGATGATCGGTGTCGACCCGTTGCGCCGGATCATCGCCCCACGGTTGTGGGCGGGCTTCGTTTCGCTGCCGCTGCTGACCGTCGGCTTCAGTGTGGTGGGCATCTGGGGCGGTTACCTGATCGGCGTGCAGTGGCTGGGCGTCTTCGATGGCTCCTACTGGAGCAACATGCAGGACAGCGTCGGCTTCTTCGCGGATATCGGCAACGGCATGATCAAGAGCGTGGTGTTCGCGCTGGTGGTGACCTGGATCGCGGTCTTCCAGGGCTATGACCTGGTGCCAACCTCGGAAGGCATTTCGCGCGCCACCACGCGCACGGTGGTTTATTCTTCGCTGGCGGTGCTGGGGCTGGACTTCGTGCTCACCGCGACGATGTTTGGAGAACTCGGATGAGACGCAGCAAGGGGATAGAATTTGGGGTCGGCCTGTTCATGCTGGCCGGCGTGATCGGCGTGATCTTCCTGGGACTGCGAGTCAGCGGTCTGGGCACCGGCGTTACGGGCGATACCATGACGCTGCACGCCAATTTCGCCAATATCGGTGGTCTCAAGGTGCGCTCCAAGGTGACGCTGGCCGGCGTCGAGGTGGGGCAGGTCTCGGCGATCGAACTCGACCCTGAATGGTTCGACGCCCGCGTCACTTTCGAGGTCGACGACAAGCTCGAAGGCGTTTTGCCGCGCGACTCCACGGCGGCGATACTTACTGCGGGGCTGTTGGGCGAGCAGTACATCGGTCTGTCGATGGGCGGCGACCCGCAAACTCTCGAGGATGGCGATACGATCCGCGATACGCAGCAGGCCCTGGTGCTTGAAGAACTGATTCAGCAGTTCGTGTCGAACATGGTGAAGGATTGAGCAGGAGTCGAGTATGGCGATGCACAGCAAGTTTTTCGTTTTGCGTTGGTTGGCCGTGATAGGCGCGGTGCTATTGATGGCATCGGCGGCCCAGGCTCAACAGAAACCCGAGCAGTTGATCCGCGACAGCATCAATCAGCTGATGGGGCAGATCGAAGGGCGCAAGGACTACTTCGTCGCAAATCCCGATGAATTGAAGGCACTGATCGACAAGAATCTCGAGCAGATTGCCGATTTTCGCTACATCGGGGCCAGCGTCATGGGCCGCTATTTTCGCAATGCCTCGCCGGAGCAGCGTTCACGCTTCGTCGATACGTTCCGTCAGACCTTGATTGACACCTACGCCAGGGGCCTGGTGACGTTCAACTATCGCGAATTGCGGGTGCTGGACGGGACGGGCGGCCGATACGAGGACCAGGCCAGCGTCGACATGGAAGTGGTGGCCGAGGACGGTCAGGTCTATCCGGTGAGCTATACCCTGCGCCAGGACGACGGCCAGTGGAAGGTCGTCAACGTCATCGTCAACGGCATCAACTTAGGGCTGACGTTCCGTAACCAGTTCGATCAGGCAATGCGCAACAATAATCGCAACTACGACAAGGTCATCGATGAGTGGGCGCCCGAAGTCGCCACCGAGGAGCTGGAGAAAGGGGGCACCGCTTCCTCGGGGCAAGAGGCGGCGCAGTGAGTATATTGCTCGATCACGACGGTGTGCGGCTGGTCGTGGAGGATCAGGCACTGATCGCCAGTGGCGAGGCCGATTTCGACGTCGCCGCCAGCCTGGCCGAGAGCGGCTGTGAATGGTTGGGTGCCCAGGCCGTTGGCAGTGTGGTGCGCTTTGATTTGAGCGGCGTCGATCGGGCCAGCAGCGTGGCGATCAGCGTAATGCTCGAATGGCTGCGCTGTGCTCGCGAACGCGGTCTCAAGATCGAGTCGGTCAGACTTTCCGAGCCGCTGGCTCGGGTGACTTCGCTGGCGGGCATCGACCAGCTGTTGCCATCTCCCACGCAAGCGGTGGGGGGCTGATCGCCTCGAGGTGATCGCGCGGTGGGCCGACAGCGCGGCTGGGCATCGCCATTGCCGGTGCTTTTCATTACCATGGACGCCTTCACGATACCCGCCGGCGACGCGTCGCCGGCCCATCTTCGACAGGAGTCCCACGGCCATGCAACCCAGTGATGTCAAGGCGCGACTGGAGTCGCGGATCGACGACTGCGAATTTCACATCCAGGGCGAAGGCTGCAACTTCCAGGTCGTCGCTGTGGGCGAAGCATTCGCAGGACTGAGCCCCGTCAAACGTCAGCAACTGATCTACGGCGCGTTGTCCGAGGAGATCGCCAGCGGCGCGCTTCACGCCGTGAGCATCAAGACCTATACCCCGGCGCAGTGGCAGGACGCGCCCGAGAGCGCCCAGAGCTGAGTACTCGACCACCATGGACAAGCTGATCATCACCGGTAACGGCCCGCTCAACGGCGAGGTCTGGGCGAGCGGGGCGAAGAATTCCGCGCTGCCGATCCTGGCCGCCACGCTGCTCGCCGACGAGCCCGTCATCATCGGCAACCTGCCGCACCTTCAGGACATCACCACCACGCTGGAATTGCTCGCGCATATGGGCGTCGAGCCGGTGATGGGCGAGAAAATGAGCATCCAGCTCGACGGCTCCCAGGTCCGCGAGTGCCACGCGCCCTATGAGCTGGTCAAGAAGATGCGCGCCTCGATCCTGGTGCTGGGGCCGTTGCTGGCGCATTTCGGCCAGGCCGACGTGTCGTTGCCCGGCGGTTGCGCGATCGGCACCCGGCCGGTCGACCTGCATATTCGCGGTCTGGAAGCCATGGGCGCCGACATCACGGTGGAGGGCGGCTATATCCGGGCCCGCGTCGATGGTCGCCTCAAGGGCGCGACGGTCATCTTCGACACCGTCACCGTCACCGGCACCGAGAACCTGCTGATGGCGGCGGCGCTTGCCGAGGGCACCACCGTGCTGGAGAACGCCGCCCGCGAACCGGAAGTGGTCGACCTGGCCGCGTGCCTGATCGCGATGGGGGCGAAGATCCGCGGCCAGGGCAGCGATACCATCACCGTCGAAGGGGTCGAGCGCTTGCACGGCTGCCACTACGACGTGATGCCCGATCGCATCGAGACCGGCACCTTTCTGGTCGCCGCGGCGGCCTCGGGGGGCTGCGTCCGAGTGCGCAATACCCGCGCCGACATCCTCGACGCGGTGCTCGCCAAGCTGGAAGAGGCGGGGGCGATGGTCCGCCACGCCGACGATTGGATCGAACTCGACATGCAGGGGCGCCGCCCGCGTGCGGTCAACGTCAGAACCGCGCCGTACCCGGCGTTTCCCACCGACATGCAGGCCCAGTTCATGGCCTTGAACTGCATCGCCGACGGCACCGGCCGCGTCGTCGAGACGATCTTCGAGAACCGCTTCATGCACGTGCAGGAGCTCAAGCGCATGGGCGCCGAGATCGCCATCGAAGGCAACACCGCGATCGTGACCGGGGTCCGGCGGCTTTCCGGTGCGCCGGTTATGGCCACCGATCTGCGGGCTTCGGCCAGCCTGGTCGTGGCTGCCATGATCGCCGAGGGCGAGACGCTGGTCGATCGCATCTACCACATCGATCGCGGCTACGAGTGCATCGAGGAAAAGCTTCAGTCGCTCGGCGCCAAGATCCGCCGCGTGCCCGGTCACTGAGCCTTCCGAGCCGTCTGGAAACACCTGGAATCGAAGTCGCCATGTCAAAGCAATTGATACTCGCCCTGTCGAAGGGGCGCATTCTCGACGAGACGTTGCCGCTGCTGGCCGATGCCGGGGTGGAGCCGAGCGAGGATCTCGGCAAGAGCCGCAAGCTTTTGTTCGACACCAATCTGGAAGGCATCAAGCTGGTGGTGATCCGCGCTACCGACGTGCCCACCTATGTACAGATGGGCGCCGCCGATCTGGGGGTCGCCGGCAAGGACGTGCTGCTCGAACACGGCGCCGAAGGGCTCTATGAACCGCTCGATCTGGAGATCGCCCGCTGCCGCCTGATGACCGCCGGTGTCACCGGCATGCAGGCACGCCATGCGCGGCGCCGGGTGGCGACCAAGTTCGTCAATATCGCGCGGCGCTACTACGCCGAGCAGGGCATTCAGGCCGAGGTCATCAAGCTCTATGGCGCCATGGAACTGGCGCCGCTGATGAACCTCGCCGACGAGATCGTCGATATCGTCGACACCGGCAACACGCTGCGCGCCAACGGCATGGAGCCGCGCGAGCTGATCGCCGACATCAGCACGCGGCTGGTGGTCAACAAGGCCGCCATGACCATGCAACACGAGCGTCTCAAGCCGCTGATCGAACGCCTGCGCCAGGCCGTCGAGGCGCGCCACGCCAAGGCCCCGGTTTCCTGATTCCCGGCGCTGCGAGTCGAGCGCCACAGACGAGGTTCGCATCATGGCCGATACCGTTACCGACAGTGCCACCGAGAGCTTCAAGATGCCCCGGCTGGATACCCGGGATGAGGATTTTGGTCCGCTGCTCGAGGTCTTGCTCGATTGGGAGGGCGTCTCCGACGCCGAAGTTCAAAAGCGCGTCAGTCAGATCATCGAAGACGTGCGTACGCGCGGCGACGCCGCGCTGGTCGAGCTGACCCGGCGCTTCGATCGCGTCGAGGCGGACAGCGTCGAGGCGCTGACGCTCAGCCCCGAGCGCCTTGAGCAGGCCTTCGATAGCCTCCCCGATGCCCAGCGCGAGGCCCTGGCACACGCGGCACAGCGGATCCGCAGCTATCATCGCCATCAGAAATCCGAATCCTGGCAATACCGCGAAGCCGACGGCACGCTGCTGGGCCAGCAGATCACCGCGCTCGACCGGGCCGGCATCTATGTGCCCGGCGGCAAGGCGGCCTATCCCTCATCGGTGTTGATGAACGCGATCCCGGCGCATGTCGCCGGCGTGCGCGAGATCGTCATGGTGGTGCCCACGCCGGATGGCGTACTCAACGATCTGGTGCTGGCCGCCGCGCACGTGGCGGGGGTCGATCACGTCTTCACCATCGGCGGGGCGCAGGCGATCGCCGCGCTGGCCTACGGCACCGAAAGCGTGCCGCGAGTCGACAAGATCGTCGGGCCCGGCAACATCTACGTGGCGACCGCCAAGCGCGCGGTATTCGGCCAGGTCGGCATCGACATGATCGCCGGCCCTTCGGAGATTCTGGTGGTCAGCGATGGCGGCACCGATCCCGACTGGTTGGCCATGGACCTGTTTTCCCAGGCCGAGCACGACGAGGATGCCCAGGCGATTCTGGTGGGCTGGGACGCGGCGCATCTCGACGCCGTCGAGGCGGCGATCGAGCGATTACTGCCGACGTTGGAGCGCGCGCCGATCGTGCGCGCCTCGTTGCGCTCGCGTGGCGCGCTGATTCGTTGCCGGGATCGCGACGAGGCGCTGGCGTTGGTCAACCGCATCGCCCCCGAGCATCTGGAATTGTCGGTGGCCGATCCCGAGTCCTGGCTGCACGAGGTGCGTCACGCCGGGGCAATCTTCATGGGCCGCTATACGGCCGAGGCGCTGGGCGATTACTGCGCGGGGCCCAACCATGTGCTGCCGACCTCGGGAACGGCGCGCTTCTCGTCGCCGTTGGGGGTTTACGACTTCCAGAAGCGTTCTTCGATCATCCACTGTTCCGCCAAGGGCGCGGCGACACTTGGCCGCACCGCCTCGGTGCTGGCGCGGGGCGAAGCACTTACCGCCCATGCGCGCTCGGCGGAGAATCGCATCGACGACTGAGTGGCGTGCCGTGCGGCTTGCGCCCGCCGGCGCATGAACACGGGCCTGCCCGACGCGGGCCCGTTTCTATGGGCGAGTGAATTTCACGGCTGACCGCGTTCAGGCTTGCTGCGGACGCGGCCGTTCGTCGACCACGACTTCCACGGTATAGCGCTTGCCACCGCGAATGTAGGTGACCGGCAGCCGCGTGCCGGGCGCGATCTCGGCAATATCGGCCATCGCCACGCGCGGGTCGATGATCGGCTTGCCGTCGATGGCGGTCATCACGTCGCCGGGTTGCAGGCCGGCCTCGGCGCCGGGCCCGCCCGGTACCACATTGGCGACGACGACCCCCTGGATGGCATTGAGCCCGAACGATGAGGCCAGATTGGCGGTGACCTCCTGTACCTCGATGCCCAGCCAGCCACGAATGACTCGGCCGTTGGTGATGATCTGGCTGAGGATGTCGCGCGCCAGATTGGTAGGGATAGCGAAGCCAATGCCCTGCGAGCCGCCGGAGCGCGAGAAGATCGCGGTATTGATGCCCACCAGCGCACCCTGCGCGTTGACCAGTGCCCCTCCCGAGTTACCGGGGTTGATCGCGGCATCGGTCTGAATGAAATCTTCATAGGTGGACAGCCCCAGTTGATTACGACCGGTGGCGCTGATGATGCCCATGGTCACGGTCTGACCGACGCCGAAGGGGTTGCCGATCGCCAGGCTGATATCGCCGACGGCGATTTTCTCCGAATCGGCAAGCCGAATCACCGGCAGCCCGTCGAGGCCGATCTTGAGCACGGCGAGATCGCTCTCGGGGTCGGTGCCGACCAGCTGGGCAAGCGTCTCGCGGCCGTCGCGCAGGGCGACCTGAATTTGATCGGCGCCGCGAATGACATGCTGATTGGTGAGGATGTAGCCCTCGGCACTGACGATCACCCCTGAGCCCAGGCTCGAGAGCAGGCGTTGTCGGCGCGGCGTGTCGTCGCGGAAGAACTGGCGGAAGAAGGGGTCGGACATCAGCGGATTCTGTTCGCGCTCGACGACCCGCGAGGAATAGACGTTGACCACTGCCGGGGCCGCCTTGGCGACCGCGCTGGCGTAGCTGGTCGTGCCGCTGAGGCGTGCGAGCGGCACGGCCTCCTGCAATTTCGGCGCCGGGCGCGGGGTGGCCGTGGCGTTGCTTGCCCGGGGTGCCGCGACGCCCGGAGCTTCGCTGGCTGTCGGCTCGCTCGGGGCCGTGGAATTGGCCGGCGGCTGGGGCTCTTCGGTGCCCAGCAGATCGGGAAACTGGTAAAGCAGGACGACGGCCAGCAACACACCACTGATGACAGGCCAGACAAGGGGCATCACGAAGCGACGCATGTATGATCCTTGAGCAAGGGGCCGCCAGCGCCACGCTTGTGTCGAAGCCGATGGGTGCAGCCATTACAATGGCGGCAGTGTATCACCGCCTTTTCATGAATGCCCGGGAGGAGCCATGCTGGCACGCGACCAACTGATACAAGCCTGCGATGCCGAGCTGCATGCGGCGCGGTTCAAGGATTATACCTTCAACGGCTTGCAGGTGGCCGGCCGCGAGCGGGTCGCCAGGGTGATGAGCGGCGTGACCGCTTGCCAGGCGCTGGTTGACGAGGCGGTTGCCTGGGGAGCCGATCTGCTACTGGTGCATCACGGTTATTTCTGGAAGAACGAGCCGCTGGCGATCACCGGCATGAAGCGTCGGCGGCTCGCGGCGCTGCTGGCCAACGATATCAACCTGCTCGCCTATCATCTGCCGCTGGACGCTCACGTCAGCCTGGGCAACAACGCCTGCCTGGCCGAACGGCTGGGCTTTCGGGTCAACGGCTGCGCCGATGGCGAACTGGGCGAAGGCCTGATATGGCTGGGCGAGCCGGCAAGCGCCATGGATACGACGGCCATGGGACGTCATCTGGCGGCGGTATTGAATCGCCAGCCGACGGTGATCAGCGGTCATGCCCGCGAGATTCGCCGTATCGCCTGGTGTACCGGGGGCGCCCAGGACATGATTGCCCAGGCCGCCGAGGCGGGAGCGGAGGCGTTCATTTCCGGCGAGATATCCGAGCGCACAACGCACATGGCCCGCGAGATGGGAATCAGCTATTTCGCGGCCGGCCACCACGCCACCGAGCGTTACGGTGTCCAGGCGCTCGGCGAATGGCTGGGGAGGGAGCTGGGTGTCGAGCACCGTTTCGTGGATATCGATAACCCGGCCTGATGACCCGCATAGCCTGCTACAAGCCGCTGCGCTCAGTAGCGCAGCGGAGTTGCGGGATCGGCCGTTTGCTCGCGCTGACGCAGGCCGAAGTCCTCGGCCAGCGTGCCTCGGCCATCGTCGGCATAGTCGCGCGGGGCAGGCGCGTCGCCATCGCTGGGCGTCTCCTCCTCGCCCTGACCACTCAGGCGGCGCTTGATCTGCAGGTCGTCGCACAGTTGGTCGGCGCCCTGGGCGAGCTGTTGTTCGAGCTCGTGACTCTGGCGCTGAATGCTGGTTACCAGGTCCGCCGCGCGGGCGAAGTGATCGTTGAGCACGCCCTTCATCTGGCTCAGCTCGAGTTCGGTCTCGGCCAATCGCTGGCGGGTTTTCTGGTTGCGCGCGACATTGGCGTTGAGCAGGTGATAGCCCAGGGCGCCGATGCCGACACCCGCCAACAGACTGGCGATTGCCAGGATCCAATCGATGTTGCCTTGATACACGTCGTTCCCCTTGATCTCTAACCACGGCCACGACGCCCACCCGGCGGTCGTCGTGGTGACACGGCTCATTATACGGGGCAGGGCGCGCGCCGGGTCAACGCGCCGCGCGACCATCGCGGTCGCATGCGCGGCGAATCTTAGCGGCGTATAATGCGCGATTTATCGATTGCAGCCGGGAGATGCCTGACGCTCATGTGCACGATAACCCCTACCTCGGCGAGCGCCAACGCCGGCACCGCGCTTGCGCCATTGGCCCGTTACCGGTCCGATCTAAAGCGCGCGGGCTTCGAGTATGACGCCGCCCAGGAGCGTGCGGTCGAGCATCTTCAGCGACTCTATGACGAGCTGATCAGCACGCCGCGCCGTTCGCTGGCGCCGATGAGTGCCGATGGCGGGCTCAAGTCGCGGATGGCCAAGCTGCTCCGCAGGCGCGATGATGAACCCGAGGCGCCGCCGGTGCCCGATGTCACCGGGCTGTACTTCTGGGGAGGAGTCGGCCGCGGCAAGACCTACCTGGTCGACACCTTCTACGAGTCGCTGCCGTTTCCGGACAAGATGCGCACGCACTTCCATCGCTTCATGCAGCGCGTGCACAACGAGCTTGAGCACTACAAGGGCGAGAAGAACCCGCTGACGCTGATCGCCGGCAAGTTCGCCAGCGAGGCGCGGGTGATCTGCTTCGACGAGTTCTTCGTCAAGGACATCACCGATGCGATGATCCTGGCCAATCTGCTCGAAGCCTTGTTCGCCAAAGGCGTGGTGCTGGTCACGACGTCGAATATCGTCCCCGACGAGCTCTACAAGAACGGCCTGCAGCGGGCGCGTTTCATTCCGGCGATCGAGCTGCTCAAGCGGCATTGCGAAATCGTCAATGTCGATTCGGGCGTGGATTATCGGCTGCGTGCGCTCGAGCACGTCGATCTTTTTCATACGCCGCTCGGCGCCGAGGCCGACGAGCGGCTCGAGCGCAGCTTTCGCGAGCTCGCCGGTGGCGAGGGCGAGCGTGAGGTGCCGGTGGAGATCAACCGTCGCGTCCTCACGGCACGGCGCTTGCACGACGAGGTGGTGTGGTTCGATTTCGCGATGCTCTGCGATGGCCCGCGCAGCCAGGATGACTACATCGAGCTGGCCCGCGAGTTTCATGGCGTGCTGGTCACCAACGTTCCCAAGCTGGGGCGGGCCAGCGACGATCAGGCGCGACGCTTCATCAACATGGTCGACGAGTTCTACGACCGTGGCGTCAAGCTGCTGATGTCGGCGGCGGTGCCGATCGAGTCGCTGTATCCCGAGGGTTCGTTGACCTTCGAGTTCGCGCGCACGCTTTCAAGGCTGCAGGAGATGCAGTCGCGGGAGTACCTGGCACTGCCGCACAAACCCTGATAATGCCCTTAACCTGAGCGATCGGCTCATGTACAATGCGCGCTCGCTCAACCGTTGTCGGCGGCCTGGCCGGCTGGCAACCAAGAAAAATAGGGATGGTCGAGCGCTTTTGGCGCGCGACCCAATACATCAATTGGTGATTCAATCCATGAAGACGTTCAGTGCTAAGCCGCAGTCCGTCACGCGCGACTGGTATGTCGTCGATGCCGCGGACAAGACGCTCGGCCGCCTGGCCACAGAGATCGCTCGCCGCTTGCGTGGCAAGCACAAGCCCGAATACACGCCGCATGTCGACACCGGCGATTACATCGTCGTCGTCAATGCGGAAAAGGTTCGTGTGACCGGCAACAAGGCTCAAGCGAAGAATTATTATCGGCACACCGGTTATCCGGGGGGCCTGCGCTCGCTGTCCTTCGAGCAGATGATCGATCACGCCCCCGAGCGGGTCATCGAAGCGGCCGTCAAAGGCATGCTGCCCAAGGGCCCGCTGGGTCGTGCCATGTACACCAAGCTCAAGGTCTACGCCGGTACCCAGCATCCGCATGCCGCGCAGCAGCCGCTAGAACTGAACATCTAAGGGACCATTCGCCATGTCACAGCAGTACTACGGTACCGGGCGCCGCAAGACTTCCACGGCCCGCGTATTCCTCAAGCCGGGCACCGGCAAGATCACCGTCAACAATCGCGAACTCGGCGAGTACTTCGGTCGTGTCACCGCGCAGATGGTGGTTCGTCAGCCGTTCGAACTGACCCAGACCGGCGAGCAGTTCGATGCCTACATCACCGTTGCCGGCGGTGGCGGTTCCGCCCAGGCGGGCGCCATTCGTCACGGCATCACCCGGGCATTGCTCTCGTACAATGAAGAGTTCCGCAAGCCGCTGCGCGAAGCCGGCTACGTGACCCGCGATGCGCGTGAAGTCGAGCGTAAGAAAGTGGGTCTGCGCAAGGCGCGCCGTCGCCCGCAGTTCTCCAAGCGCTGATTTTCCGCGCTTTGCAGAAAACGCCCAGGCCGGCCAGCCTGGGCGTTTTTGTTTAGCTGGCGTCAGCATGAGCGCTCTGGACCATGCACCTGCCGAGGCCTTCGACCGAGCGGCCTGGCACTGGCGTGATATCGATTGGCTGGCCGCGCTACGGCGCCATGGATGGCTGGCAGGGAAAAGGTCGGCGGTGTCGGTGGCGGGCTCTCGCAATCGGTATGTCGTGTTATCATTCGGGTTCGAACTGATGCGAGGAAGTGTTACATGGGTGTAGTGGCCAAGCGGTCGTCGATGACCTTCTATTCCGGCAGCGATGATCATTACAGCCATCGCGTACGTATCGTGCTGGCGGAGAAAGGGGTCGCCGTGGACATTATCGAAGTCGGTGACGAGAACCGCCCCGAGGAGCTGGCGGATCTCAACCCTTACAACAGCGTGCCGACGCTTTTGGATCGCGATCTGGTGCTCTATGAGTCCAAGGTGATGATGGAGTATCTCGACGAGCGGTTCCCGCATCCGCCGCTGTTGCCGGTGTATCCGGTGGCCCGCGCCCAGAGCCGCCTGTGGATGCATCGCATCGAGCGGGAGTGGTGCCCGCTGGTCGAGGAAATCCTCTCGGGCAGCAAGAAGGACGCGGAGCGTGCCCGCAAGGAGCTGCGCGAGAGCCTGGTGGGCATCTCGCCGATCTTCGAGGACATGACGTTTTTCATGAGCGAGGAGTTCTCGTTGGTCGATTGCTGCCTCGCTCCGCTACTATGGCGGCTGCCCGCACTCAACATCGAGCTGCCGGAAAAGCAGGTCAAGCCACTGATCGGTTACATGGAGCGCCTGTTTGCGCGCGATGCGTTCAAGGCCTCGTTGACGGAAACCGAGCGCGAGATGCGCACCTGAATCCACCCGGTTGTGGCCGCCTGACGGTCACTTTCCTTTTCTACAAGGGGTATGCGCATGCTGTCCAGCCGTCCCTATCTAGCCCGGGCGCTCTACGAATGGTTGGTGGATAACGACCATACGCCTTACATCGTCGTCGATGCCGAAGGTGCTGGCGTCCAGGTGCCCGAACCATTCGTCCAGAACGGGCAGATCGTCCTCAATATCGCCCCTGGTGCGGTTCGCGAATTGAACATGGCCAACGATGCGATCACCTTCAATGCGCGCTTTGGCGGCCATCCGATGCAGGTGATCGTGCCCAGCGAGTCGTTGATCGCCATCTATGCCCGCGAGAATGGCGTCGGCATGGTGTTCGGCCATGAGCCGGTAATGCCGGGACACGATGCACCGGCGACGCAGCGCTCGGCCTCGGACGAGCAACGTCCTACCCTCGAGAGTGTCGGTGACTCATCCGACGCGCCCGAAGGCGAGGACTCGGAGTCGCCCGAAGTTGACGAGGGCGACGACAAGGCGCCGGATAAAGCGCAGAAGAAGGGGCGAGCATCGTTGCGCGTGATCAAGTGACGGCTCGCGGTGACGAAGCATGGAAAACGGGGTGGCCATTCGGCCACCCCGTTTCGCAGGCAGCGCCAATCGTCGCCGCTGCGAGTGCATCAGTCGAGGTACTCGAAGATCTTGACGATGCGCTGGACGCCATTGATACCCGAGACCTCACTGACGACGCGCTGAGCTTCATCACGTGTCACCGTTCCCATCAGGTACAGAGTGGCATTCTCGGCGATCACTTCGAGATGGCGGGTATCGATGTCTTTGTTGGCCGCCAACACGGTCTGAGCACTGGTTTCCAGCCAGTCGTCCTTCAAGCGCTGGCCCAGCGGCAGGTTGGCCGCCACCGTCAGCTCGTTGTATACCTGGCGAACCTGGCGGGTGTCCTGGGCGATCTGGCCGGCCAGATCCTTGAGCTCCTGGCTGGGTACCTGGCCGAACAGCAGGACGACCCCATTATAGCTATTGACCCCGACCCGCGCATCGTCGAGGCGAGCGTCGGTGGTGGTCATGGTGTCCTGGATCTTCGACTCGATGGTTTCATCTTCGACCTTCATGCCCGCCGTGCGGGCGCTGTAATCCTCGCCTTGGGGAGCCGGGGTGGCCACGCTGTTGATGGCCGAGCAGCCGCCGAGGGCAAGGAACGTGGCCAGCAGGGCCGGGGTAAGAATGCGTTTGTTCATTTTGGTCACTCGCTACTGCCGAAAAGTTGTTCGTCGATCAGGTCGCACAGACAGTGAATGGTCAGCAAGTGGACCTCCTGTATCCGTGCGGTCGAGGTGGCGGGCACGCGTATCTCGCAATCGTCCTGACCCAGCAGCGAGGCCATGTCGCCACCGTCACGGCCGGTCAGCGCGACGACCGCCATGCCCCGATCATGGGCAGCCTGGATCGCTTGCACGACATTGGCCGAATTGCCGCTGGTCGAGATCGCCAGGAGAATGTCGCCGGACTGACCGAGTGCACGAATCTGCTTCGAGAAGACCTCGTTGTAGCTGTAATCGTTGGCGATCGACGTCAGCGTCGAGGTGTCGGTGGTCAGTGCGACTGCGGGAAGGCTGGGCCGCTCGCGCTCGAAACGGTTGAGCAGTTCCGCGGAGAAGTGCTGGCTATCCCCGGCGCTACCCCCGTTGCCGCAGGCGAGTATCTTGCCTTCGTTGACCAGACACTGAACCATCATCTGACTGGCGACCTCGATGAAGGGAGGCAGCACCTCGCTGGCATAGGTCTTGGTGTCGATGCTGGCGTTGAAGTGGTCGAGAATGCGTGCTTGGAAATCCATGTTATCCAACGTTCGGTAGCGGTCAAAACGCGTCGAAGGCGGCGCGCACCCAAGTATACTCCAGTTGCGGTGGAGTGCCGGTGACGCCGACCACATCGAAGCGGCAGGGACATGATAGCCCGTTGCGTTGGAGATAAAAACGCGCAGCCATGATGATCCGGCGCTGCTTGCCGGCGGTCACCGTTTCCAGCGGATGGCCATGGCGGGCATCGGCGCGATGGCGAACCTCGATGAATACCAGCGTGTCGCCTTCCTGCATGACCAGGTCGAGTTCGCCACCTTTGGCATGCTGGTTGCGATGGCGTGGCTGCAGGCCATGAGCCTGCAGCCACGCCTCGGCGGCGAGCTCGATGCGTGCGCCGCGGGCACGGGCGTCGTTAGGGCGTAGGCTGGGCATTGCCACCTGCCGTCTCGCTGACTTCGCCCGTCGGTTCGGTGGGCCCGGGCATGGTCTGCTGGATGCCACGCAGCGGCGGTTGGGGGATCCCTGCACTGAACTGCGCCCAAGGCAACACGCGTTCGAGTCGACCGTCATCGCCGGCGTGCAGCGCGCCGGTGGCGCCGAGATACTCGATATCGGGGGCCGCCTTGAGCAGCGGCACGCGACGCGCCAGTTCAAAAGCGTCGACGCCCATCGCCTGGAGCTTTAATAGCGCCGGATCGCTGGTGTCATACAGCGCCTGATAACTGCTGTAATAGGGTAGCGCTTCGGCACCGCCGACAGCGGCGTCGGGGATCAGCCAGGGGATCTCGACGAACTGTACGCCGTCCAGGTCATGGTCAAGACGCGGTTGCGGTTCGCCCTCGTAAAGATGCGAAGTGGCGTAGATCGGCAGCTCGCCGGCATCGAAATAGTCGAGGGTCGGCGGTACCTGGCGAGCGAAGGGCGGCAGCGCGAGGAGGAACAGCATGTCCAGCTGGCGAGTGGTCAGCGGGCGCACCGCGTTGGCCACCGAGCCCTCGGGATTGTAGTTGACCTGAGCGGCGACCGTTCCGCCCTCGGCCTGCCAGGCCTGACGAAAGCTTTCGGCGACGCGCTGGCCCCAGGCATTGTCCGGCACCAGCAAGCCGGCCCGCCGATAACCATCCAGCGTGGCGCGTCGGGCTGCTTGACGCGCTTCGTCTTCGGCCGACAGTCCGTACTGAAATAGATCGTCGGCACGGTTTTCGGGCGAGGTGCCGTAATTCAGCGCCAGGGTCGGCAACGGCACGCTGGAGCGCTGCTCGAGCTGTGTCACCGTATCCTTGTTCAGCGGGCCTAGAACCACCTGGGCGCCGGCCAGCGTCGCCTGCGCATAAAGCGTTTCGATAGTGGCGCTGCGGGTATCGTAGAACGTCAGTTGCGGGGTCTGCTCGCCCTGGTTGAGTGCGTTCATGAGGCGCGTTTCGATCCCCTTGCGGAGCGCCGCGGCGACATTTGCCAACGGGCCGCTTTCGGGCAGAAAGACGGCAATCCGCCGGACGTCCTGGCCGCGCAGTTCGCGCAGGGCTTGCAGGTCGGCAGGCAACCGGCGCGCGGCGGGATGATTGGGGTTCCGGGCGCGCCAGTCGTCGAGCATGACGAACAGTCGGGCGATATCGCTGTCGTAGCGACGCTGCAGTCTGAGCAGATCGACCCAGTCGCGGGCAAGCGGGCTCTGCTGCGCGATCGCCTCGAGCCCCGAGCCGCGAAGCCGCGTCAGCTGGCGCCAGATGGCGTCGTTGAGATCGAAGGGGGGCTGCTCCGCCTGAAGCGCAATCAGGGTGCTCGCCGCGGCCTGCGGGTCGCCCGCCATGCCCAATGCCAGCCCGCGGCGCTGGCGCAGGGTGAGTTCTGCGTCGCGCGACAAGGCGGTATTCTCGTCGAGCAGCTCGGTAGCCTTCAGGACGCTGCGGCCATCCTGCTGCTCGAGACCCAGCTGCGAAAGCAGCAGGGCCCACTGTACACGGGGCTCGTCGGGAAGGGCCGCGGCATCGATACTGGCCGCTACCTGTAGCGCCTGCGCGGTGTCGCCGCGGCGTGCTAGGATGTCGGCGGCCTGAAGGCGGGTCTGAGCCGCCTGGGAGCCACTCTGCTGCTCGGCCTGGTTGAGCAGTTCAGCGGGTGCCTGTTGCCCGCGAATGCCTTCCATCGGCGACCGCTGGCTGGCGCAGCCGGACATCACAAGAGCAACGAGACCGACAGCGCACAGGCGTTGCAGCGATTTGTCCATAGGTTTTGCATTCCTTGTATCTGGCGGAGTCAGGCCATGCTCGGCTGAGCATCGACAGCGCTTGTTCTAGACCGCTTGCTTGTGAGACGCCCGTTGGTTGGCGGCCGATTGTTCTTGACGTCCGGGTAACGACACATGACCGAGTCTAACAGTGGCACATTCAGTGGCACATTGTACGTGGTGGCCACGCCGATTGGTAATCTCGATGACCTTGGCCCGCGAGCGCAGCGCACCCTGGCGGAGGTGGCGCTGATCGCCGCCGAGGATACCCGGCATACGGCGCGGCTGCTCAACCACCTGGGCCTCGAGCGACCGATGATCTCGCTGCACGAGCACAACGAGGCGCGGCGCGTCGAGCAGCTCGTCGCTCGGCTGGAGTCCGGCGACGACGTGGCGCTGGTCAGTGACGCCGGCACGCCGCTGATCGCCGATCCTGGCTTCGTGCTGGTGCGTGCCTTGCGCGAACGCGGTCACCGAGTGGTGCCGGTTCCCGGCCCCTGCGCGCTGATTGCGGCACTGTCGGCGGCGGGCCTGCCTACCGATCGTTTCCTGTTCGCCGGTTTCCTGCCGGCCAAGGGCGGCGCGCGTCGCGCGCGCATCGGTGAACTCGCCGAACGCGCTGAAACCTGGCTGTTCTACGAGTCGCCGCACCGCATCCATGCCACCCTGGCCGACCTGCAGGCGCTGCTCGGCGAGCGACGCATCGTGATCGCGCGGGAGTTGACCAAGACCTTCGAGACGTATCTGCAGGGTAGCGCGGCGACGCTGCTCGAGCGGCTCGCCAGCGACTCCAATCAGGCGCGCGGCGAGTTCGTGGTGATGGTCGCCGGGGCGCCGCCGGCGGACACCGAGGGCGGCTGGGTCGAAGGCGCGACATTGCTGCGCGCACTGCTGGCCGAGGGGGTCGGCGTCAAGCAGGCCGCGGCGGTGGCGGCCGAGTTGCTGGGCGGCCGCAAGAAGGCCTGGTATGCCCGGGCGATGTCGCTGCAGGCCGACGGTTGAGGGGGTGACGCCGCGCTGCTATTCTTGCGCGCTTGGGAGTGGGCCAGACAGTCGCCGCCGGGACTCATCGAGTCGCGGGGGAGGAAAGTCCGGGCTCCATAGGGCAGGGTGCCAGGTAACCCCTGGGCGGCGCGAGCCGACGGAAAGTGCAGCAGAGAGTAGACCGCCTAAGCAGCGCAGGCTGCCGGCAAGGGTGAAAGGGTGCGGTAAGAGCGCACCGCGCGCCTGGCAACAGTGCGTGGCACGGTAAACCCCACCCGGAGCAAGACCGAATAGGCCCCCGGCGCTGTGGCCCGCAGTGGGGGCGGGTAGGTCGCTTGAGTTCAGTGGTGACGCTGAGCCTAGATGAATGGCTGTCCTCGACAGAACCCGGCTTACCGGCCGACTCCCAAGCCTAATTTCCCGTCACCGTCGTCGAGTCCTGCATGTCGCAACGCGTCACGTCTTCGCCCGCCTATCAGCATGCCAGCGTCCTACTCGATGGCGCGATCGAGGCGCTGATCAACGATCCCCATGCGTGTTATCTCGACGCTACCTTCGGTCGCGGCGGGCATTCACGGGCGATTCTCGAGCGCCTGGCCGCCGATGGTCGATTGCTGGCGATCGACCGCGATCCCGATGCCCTGGCAGCGGCGCGCGAGATCGACGATCCGCGCTTCTCGATCCATGCCGATACCTTCAGTCAACTGGCGGAAGTCGCCCGTGCCCAGGGCGTCCATGGACGCCTGGCCGGCATCCTGCTGGATGTCGGCGTGTCCTCGCCGCAGCTCGACGACCCCGAACGGGGCTTCAGCTTCCTGCGCGATGGGCCGCTGGACATGCGAATGGACCCGACTCGTGGCGAGAGCGCCGCCAGCTGGCTTGCGCGCAGCAGCGAGAGCGAGATCGCCCGGGTCTTCAAGGTTTACGGCGAGGAGCGTTTCGCCAAGCGCCTGGCACGGGCGGTGGTCGAGCGGCGCCGCGAAGCGCCGATCACGCGTACCGTGGAGCTGGCCGAATTGCTCAAGGCCGCACATCCCGCCTGGGAAAAGGGCAAACACCCGGCGACCCGGGCCTTTCAGGCGCTGCGCATCCACCTCAACGCCGAACTCGATGAGCTCGATGCCGCACTCGATGCCGCACTCGACGCGCTGACACCCGGTGGCCACCTGGTGGTGATCAGCTTTCACTCACTGGAGGACCGCCGGGTCAAGCGCTTCATTCGCGACCAGGCGCGCGGCGACACGCACTTGCCGCGCGGCATGCCGATTCGTGATGATCAACTCAAGCGTCGGCTCGAACCGCTGGGCAAGGCCCGCCGGCCTGGCAGCCTTGAAATCGGTGAAAATCCCCGCGCGCGCAGCGCGGTGATGCGCGCCGCGCGTAAAATCGCCTGAGGAGACGCATGGTACAGGGTCGCTTGAACACGCCATCTTCCATGTGGGCGCGGATTGTCAGACCCGGTTGGCGCTATCTGATGATCGCGATACTGGTGCTGGCTGTATTGGCGAGCGCCATGGCAGTGATTGCCAGCGCTCATCTGACCCGCGTTCAATACGCACGCCTGCAGCAGCTCGAGGCCGACCAGGACAAGATGCAGACGGCCTGGGGCCGGCTGCTGCTTGAAGAAAGCACCTGGTCGGCGCCGTCGCGTATCGAGCGTCTGGCGGTCGAGCGTCTGGAAATGCGCGTCCCCGATCTTGAACAGATCGAGATCATTCGGCCATGAGTCGGCGCTCCGATAACACCCACAATCCGACCCGGGCCGAGGTCGCCCCGTTGGGTAGCGGTCGTTTCCGTTTCATGCTGGTGATGCTGGTGGTCGCCATGCTGGTGCTGGTCGGACGGATCGTCGACCTGAACGTGCTCGACCGGGTGTTTCTTCAGGGCCAGGGGGATGCGCGTACCCTGCGCGTCGAAACCATCGACGCCCATCGCGGCATGATCAGCGACCGCGACGGCGACCCGTTGGCGATATCGACCCCGGTGGTGACGCTGTGGGCCAACCCTCAGCAGCTGCCTGACGACGATATCCAGCGCATGATGCTGGCGCGTGCTCTGGCTATCGAGCTCGACGACCTCAACGCACGCATCGAGCGCTATGCCGATTACGAGTTCATGTATCTGCGGCGTCGCATGACTCCGGCCGAGGCGCAGAAGGTCATCGATCTGAACGTGCCCGGCGTCTACGTCAAGAACGAGTACAAGCGCTACTACCCATCCGGCGAGGTCACCGCGCAGCTGGTCGGCGTGACCAACGTCGACGATCGCGGCCAGGAGGGCCTCGAACTGGCCTATAACAGCTACTTGACCGGCACACCCGGCAAGCGTCGCGTGCTCAAGGATCGCAAGGGCCGTCTGGTTCGCGACCTGCACCTGATCAAGGAGGCCAAGCCGGGCGGCGAACTGACCCTGTCGATCGATCTGCGGCTGCAGTACATGGCCTACCGCGAGCTCAAGGCCGCCGTCGACGAAAACAACGCCGACGGCGGCACCCTGGTGATGATGGATGCCCGCAACGGCGAGGTTCTGGCGATGGCCAACGCGCCGTCCTACAACCCCAACAATCGCGCCGAGCTCGATGTCGAGGGGCTGCGTAACCAGGCGATCACCGATGCCTTCGAGCCGGGCTCGGTGATGAAGCCGCTGGCGATGTCGGCGGCCCTGGAAAGCGATCAGTTCTCGCCGGACACGATCGTCGATACCTCGCCCGGTTATATGCGTGTCGATGAATACACGATCAACGACTTTCGCAACTACGGCAAGCTGGACATGGGCGGCATTCTGTTGCACTCGTCGAATGTCGGCATGTCGCGGGTCGCGCTGCAATTGCCTGAAGACGCGATCTGGAAGCGTTACTACGAGCTGGGGCTGGGACAGGCGCGGGGGACCGGCTTTCCGGGCGAGGCCACCGGCAGCCTGCCGGCTCCCTACAACTGGTCCGACAGCAAGCGCGCGACGCTGGCCTATGGCTATGGCGTGGCGGTTTCCGCATTGCAGTTGGCGAGCGCCTATACGGCGATCGCCAATCAGGGCAGGCAGCTGTCGCCATCGCTGCTCAAGCTCGAGGGCGAGGATCCGCAAGGCAAGCCGGTGATCGAGCCGCAGATCGCCAACAATCTGCTGGGGATGCTGGAAAAGATCGTCCAGCCCGGCGCCGGTGGCGCGCGGGCCATGGTCCCCGGTTACCGAATCGCCGGCAAGACCGGCACCGTGCGCAAGGTGGCGAGTACCGGCTATCAGCAGACCGCCTATCGTTCGTTGTTCGCGGGTATCGCTCCGGTTTCCGATCCGCGTATCGTCACGGTGGTGATGATCGACAACGCCAAGGGCCAGGAATACTACGGCGGCCTGGTCGCCGCACCGGTATTCAGCCGCGTGGTGGGCAAGGCGCTGCGCCTGCTCGATGTCCTGCCCGACAAGAAGGAGGCCCTCAAGTGATCGTCACCACGCAGGCGCGACTCGCCCGGACGTTGAGCGCGCTATGGCCCGGCGCCGAGGCCTTGCCCAGGTTGGCCGACGACGATGCACCGCTGGCGTTGTGTCTGGATAGCCGGGCCATCGCCGACTGCCCGCATGCGGTCGTTTTCATCGCCGTGCCCGGGGTGAACGTCGATGGTCGACGGTTTATCGATCAGGCTCGGGCGGCCGGCGCCGCCTGGACGCTGGCCGCTGCCGAGCGGACCGAAGATGGCGGCGAGACCGAAGGCGTTACCAGGCTGCCGGCGCTCGGAGAACGCCTCGGTGAACTCGGCCGCTTGTTGTTCGAGGTGCCCGAAACGCTGACCCTGATCGGGGTGACCGGCACCAACGGCAAGAGTTCGGTCACCCATTATCTCGCTGCCTTGTCGGAAGCGTTGGGTCGTCCCGCCGGCGTGGTCGGCACGCTGGGCTGGGGGCGCCCCGCTGAGCTCGTCGACAGCGGCCAGACCACGCCCGGGGCGCTGGAGCTGCAGGCCGCGCTCGGGAGCATGGCCGAGCGCGGCGTCGAGCGGGTCGCGCTCGAGGTATCGTCGCACGCCTTGACGCAGCAACGCCTCAACGGCTGCCGTCTCGCCGCCGCAGTGTTCACCAATCTGAGCCGCGATCATCTCGATTATCATGGCAGCATGGCGGCCTATGCCGCCGCCAAGGCACGCCTCTTTCGACGTCCCGAGCTGCGGCTGGCGGTGGTCAACGGCGACGACCCATTGGCCCGGCTGATGCTGGCCGGGCTTTCGCCCGAGGTCCGCGTGCTGGCGAGCGGTACCCAGGAGGCCACCACCTTGCGGGTGCTCGACTGGCTGCCCCACGCAGCCGGCCAGCGTGCCTTGGTTGCCACGCCGGACGGCGAGCGCGCGCTCGAGCTTGCGCTGATGGGGCGCTTCAACCTTGACAATGTACTGCTGGCGATGGCCACGCTGCTGGGGCTGGGCGAGGATCTCGATGCGCTGTGCGTGGCGGCCGAGAAGCTCGTGCCGGTGCCCGGTCGCATGCAGTGCCTGAGTCGTCCCGGGGCGCCGAGCGTGATCGTCGACTACGCGCATACCCCGGAGGCGCTGCGCCACGCCCTCGAGGCGCTACGCGCGCACCTGCCCGGGCGCGACGACGGCGATACCGCCCACCCCGGCCAGCTGTGGTGCCTATTCGGTTGCGGCGGCGAGCGTGACAGCGGCAAGCGCGCGCTGATGGGCGCGGTCGCCGAGGCCAACGCCGATCGTTGGGTGATCACCGACGACAACCCGCGCAGCGAGGACCCTGCACGCATTCGCGAGCAGATCCTCGCCGGGCTGAGCGAATCAGCCCGGGCATCGGCCTGGTGTGTCGATGGGCGCGAACGAGCGATCGGACGTACCATCGAGGCCGCGGGTCCCGACGACGTGATCCTGATCGCCGGCAAGGGCCACGAGGACTATCAGGAGATTAAGGGCCGGCGGCTGGCGTTCTCCGACTGCGCCTGTGCCGAAGCGGCGCTGGCCCGTCGGCAGGAGAGTGCCTGATGAGCGGATGCGGGTTGGAAACGCTCGACGCAGTCGCCGCAGCGCTGGGCTGCGAGGCGCCCGAGGCACCCGCGCGAGTGGCGGCGATCATTACCGACACTCGGCAATTGCAGCCTGGCGATCTGTTCGTTGCGCTGTGCGGCGAGCGCTTCGACGGCCATGATTATCTGGCTCAGGCGCGCGAGGCGGGAGCGATCGCGGCGGTGGTTTCGCGGCCCGTCGATGACCCGTTGGCGCAACTGCTTGTCGCCGATACGCGACTGGCGCTGGGGCTGCTGGGACAGGCCCGTCGTCGGGCCTGGGGCGGGCCGCTGGCGGCAATCACCGGCAATAGCGGCAAGACCACCGTCAAGGCGCTGCTGGCGGCGATTTTCGAACGCCGCGGCAGCACGCTGGCAACGCACGGCAACCTCAACAACGACATCGGCGCGCCGCTGACGCTGCTGCGGCTCGAGCGGAGTCATCGTCAGGCAGTGGTCGAGTTGGGCGCCAATCATCTCGGCGAGATCGCCTGGACGTCGATGCTCGCGCGGCCCCAGGTGGTGGTGATCACCAACGTCACCGGAGCGCATGTCGGCGAGTTCGGCGGCATGGGACGCATCGCCCAGGCCAAGGCCGAGATTCTCGCCGGGCTGAGTGGTGACGGCACGGCGGTGCTCAACCGCGACGATGCGTTCTTCCCGTTCTGGCGCGCGCTGGTCGCCGAGGCTCGAATCATCGATTTCGGCCTCACGGAAAGCGCGCGTGTCAACGCGCGCGACCTAGTCTGTGATTGCCGGGGGCGCTATGCTTTCACGCTGGTTTTCGCGGGTCAGGCGCTGGGGCGCGTGCAACTTCAGTTGATGGGCTTGCACAACGTGCGCAACGCGCTGGCCGCCGCCGCCGCCGCGCTGGCGCTGGGTGCGGCCGAAGCCGATGTCCTGGCGGGTTTGCAGGGTGTCGTGGCGACGCCCGGCCGGCTGATGATGAGCGAAGGCATCCGCGACTGCCGTCTGCTCGACGATACCTATAACGCCAATCCCGGCGCCGTGAAGGCGGCGCTCGACACACTGGCCACGTTGCCTGCGCCGCGCTGGTGTTTCCTGGGGGCGATTGGCGAACTCGGCGATGAATCGGCGGCGTGGCACGCCGACGTCGGCCGGTACGCACGGAGCCTGGAGATCGATTTTCTCGGCACGCTGGGCGCCGAAGCCGAGCCCGCTGCTCGCGCCTTCGGCGTCAATGGCTGCCACTTCGCCGACTGGGAGGCGCTGTTGCGCCATGCCCATGAGCACTTGCCGGTCGGCGCCAGTGTGCTGATCAAGGGCTCGCGCAGTGCCGGCATGGAACGACTCGTCGCCGATTTGCGCGCCGATACACCAAGGTGATCACACTACATGCTGCTTTTGCTTGCCAATTTTCTGGCTCAATTCCAGAGCGCTTTCACGGTATTCGACTATCTCACCCTGAGGGCCGTGCTGGGTACGTTGACCGCGCTGTTGCTGTGCCTGTGGCTGGGCCCGATGGTGATTCGCCGTCTGGTCGAGCGCCAGATCGGCCAGGCGGTGCGTGACGACGGTCCGCAATCCCACCTCTCCAAGGCCGGGACGCCGACCATGGGCGGGGCGATGATTCTGATGGCGATGGCCATCAGCACGCTGCTGTGGGGCGACCTGAGCAATCATTACGTATGGCTGGTGCTGGTCGTCACGCTCGGCTTCGGCGCCATCGGCTGGGTCGATGACTACCGCAAGGTGGTCGAGAAGAACCCGCGCGGGTTGCCGGCGCGCTGGAAATATTTCTGGCAGTCGGTGCTGGGTGTCGGCGCCGCGCTGTTTCTGTATTACACCGCCGCCAGCCCGGTCGAGACGAGCCTGATCGTGCCGCTGTTCAAGGAGGTCGTCGTTCAGCTGGGCCTTTTCTATATCGTGCTGAGCTATCTGGTCATCGTGGGGAGCTCCAACGCCGTCAATCTGACCGACGGCCTCGACGGCCTGGCGATCATGCCGACCGTGATGGTCGCCATGGGCCTGGCGGTATTCGCCTACGCCAGCGGCAACGTCGTCTTCGCCGAATACCTGCATATCCCGCTGGTGCCGGGGGCCGGCGAACTGGCAGTCTTCTGCGGCAGCATCGCCGGGGCGGGGCTGGGTTTTTTATGGTTCAACACCTACCCCGCGCAGGTCTTCATGGGCGATGTCGGCGCGCTGGCGCTGGGCGCCGCGCTGGGTATCGTGGCGGTCATCGTACGCCAGGAGATCGTGTTGTTCGTGATGGGCGGCGTGTTCGTCATGGAGACCGTGTCGGTGATCCTCCAGGTGGGCTCCTACAAGCTGACCGGGCGGCGCATCTTCCGCATGGCACCGCTACACCATCACTTCGAGCTCAAGGGCTGGCCGGAGCCGCGGGTCATCGTGCGTTTCTGGATCATCACCGTGGTGCTGGTACTGCTGGGTCTGGCCACCCTGAAAATTCGCTGAATGGGTGGCCGCCAATCGCCCACGGAAGGCACTGCTCAAAGGAGGCGAGCGCCGATGCAAGCGGTACCGCAGGGTCATACGCTGGTGGTCGGCCTGGGCGTGTCGGGGTGGGCGATTGCCCGTCACCTGACGCGCCAGGCACGGCCATTCATGGTTGCCGACACGCGCCAATCGCCGCCCGGTCTCGAGGCGTTCCGGGCGGCCTTCCCAGGGGTCGAGATTCACTGCGGCCGGCTGGATGAAATCGATGCGAGCCGGGCCGTTGAGATCGTCGTCAGCCCCGGGGTCGATCCGCGATCTCCCGGCCTGGCCCGTTACTGGCAGGCGACGCTCGAGGGCGCGCCCGGCATGCCGCGGGTGATCGGTGAGATTGCGCTGTTCGCGGGTGCCTGTCGGGCGCCGATCGCGGCGATCACCGGCGCCAATGCCAAGTCGACGGTGACCACGTTGCTCGGTGAGATGGCTCGCCAATCCGGCAAGCGTGTCGCGGTCGGCGGAAACCTGGGCATCGCCGCGCTGGATTTGCTCGCCGAGTGTCCCGATGCAGAGCTTTACGTACTCGAACTCTCGAGCTTTCAGCTCGAGACGACGCCACGGCTGGGCGCGGCGACGGCGGCGTTCCTCAACCTGTCCGAGGATCATCTCGACCGGCACGGCGACATGGCAGGCTATCGGGCCGCCAAGCTGGCAATATTCCGCGGTGCTGAGCATGCGGTGGTCAACGCCGAGGATCATTTGACCTGGCCCGATGACGTTGACCTGCCCGTGTCGCGGTTCACCACCCGGCCGCCGCAGCCTGAAGAGTGGGGAATCGCCGAGTCTGGTAGCGAGGCCGCTCGCGAGCCCTGGCTGATGCACGGCGAGGTGCCGATCATGGCGGTGCGCGAGATGCGCCTGGCCGGACGCCACAATCAGGCCAATGGCCTGGCGGCGATGGCGATGGGCGAACGCCTGGGGCTATCGCATGAGGCGATGGTTCGTGTATTGAAGCGCTTCGCGGGGTTGCCGCACCGCGGTGAGCTTGTCGCGGAGGCGCACGGCATCCGCTGGATCAACGACTCCAAGGGTACCAACGTCGGCGCCACGCTGGCGGCCATTGCCGGGCTGGGGCCGACGCTCGGCGGACGTCTCATCTGGCTGGGAGGCGGTATGGGCAAGGCAGCCGACTTCACGCCGCTGGCCGAACCACTGGCGCGTCATGCCCGCGAAGCGGTGGTGTTCGGCGCCGACGCAGCGCGCCTGGCACAGGCCTTGGCGGGCCATGTGGCAATCACGCGCTGCGACGATCTGAAGGCAGCCATGGCGCGCGCCGGCGATATCGCCGAACCCGGAGATTGCGTGCTGCTTTCGCCGGCCTGCGCGAGTCTCGATCAGTTCAGCAATTATCAGGCGCGCGGTGAGGCTTTCCGTGCAGGTGCTGCGGCCTGGCTGCAAACATTCGATCAACAGGAGGCGCCATGACCGCCCTGGCTCGACGCCTGTCGACAGCAGGCAGCTCCTTTGACGGCTGGTTGCTGTTCTCTGCGCTTGCCCTGCTGCTGCTGGGGTGGGTAATGGTGACCTCGGCGTCTATCGAGATCGCCACCAGTCAAACCGGCAATGCGCACTATTACAGCCTGCGTCACGGCATCTTCGACGTGCTGGCGCTGGGGAGCGCTATGATCACCCTGCGCATTCCCCTGCTATGGTGGCAGCACAACGGTTCTCGGTTGCTGATGCTGGGGTTCGTACTGTTGATTGCCGTGCTGGTAGTTGGCCCCGAAACCAACGGCAGCCGCCGCTGGATCTCGCTTGGCGTCGTCAACGTGCAGGTTTCAGAGCTGGTCAAGCTGTTCTTGATCGTCTATCTGGCCGGTTATCTGGAACGCTTTTTGCCCGGGGTGCGCCGGCATTGGTGGGAGTTTCTCAAGCCATTGGTGATCATGGTGCCGCTGGGCGGGCTGCTGATCCTCGAACCGGACTACGGCGCACTCGTGGTCATGACCGGTTGCGTGATGGGCATGCTGCTGTTGGCCGGGGCGCCGCTGATACGCTTTCTGCTACTGATGGTGGCGGTGATTCTGATCGGTGGTTATGTGGCGGTGGCCGAGCCCTATCGGCTAGAGCGGATCACCAGCTTCGCCAACCCCTGGGCCGACATGTATGATTCCGGCTACCAGCTGACCCAGGCGCTGATCGCCTTTGGCCGTGGTCACTGGTTGGGGCTCGGGCTGGGCAATAGCGTCCAGAAGTTGTTCTACCTGCCCGAAGCGCATACCGATTTCGTGTTTGCGGTGATTGCCGAGGAACTGGGGCTGGTCGGCGCGGTAACGGTGATCGCCCTGTTCGCGATTCTCGTCTATCGCGCTTTGCTGATCGGCCGGCGGGCCGAGCTCGCCCGATTGCCGTTCGCGGCCTACCTCAGCTACGGTATTGCCTTGGTTTTTGGCGCCCAGGCATTCATCAATATCGCCGTGAGTACCGGCATGCTGCCGACCAAGGGCCTGACGCTGCCGCTGTTGAGCTACGGCGGGTCGAGCCTGATCGTCAGTGCCGTGATGGTGGCCCTGCTGTTGCGGGTTGATATCGATACGCGCAAACGCGGCCGCAGCTCACCATCCCGCGCCAAGCCGGCGACCTAGATCAAGGAGTACTCGGCGGTGGTAGAACGAGCAGCGGTCCTGGCGGGCCAGGGTAGTCGGCTTCGCGTGCTGATCATGGCCGGCGGCACTGGCGGACATGTTATTCCGGCGCTATCGCTGGCCAAGGCGTTGGCGACTGAAGGGGCTCGGGTCGAATGGCTGGGCAGCCCGAGAGGGATCGAGAATCGTCTGGTACCGGCGGCCGGTCTGGCGCTGCATCGGATCGACGTGTCGGGGCTGCGTGGCAATGGCCTGGTCGGCTGGCTGGCGGTGCCGGTACGCCTGACGCGGGCAATCTGGCAGGCACGTCGGGTGATCGTCGCTTTCGACCCCCACTTGGTGGTGGGACTGGGAGGGTTCGCCAGCGGACCGGGAGGGCTGGCAGCATGGTTGTTGCGCCGGCCGTTGATCGTGCATGAGCAGAATGCCGTCGCGGGCCTGACCAATCAGGTGCTGGCACGCTTGGCAACGCGCGCTTACGCGGCCTTTCCCGGCGCCTTTCGCAAGTCCGGCGGACGCGAGGCGATCGTCATCGGCAACCCGGTGCGCGAGGAGATCGCGCTGCTCGGCGAGTCGCCTCGGCAGGCTCCGGAAATGCAGGGGCGACGGCTTAGATTGCTGGTCGTTGGTGGCTCCTTGGGGGCAGTGGCGCTCAATGATCGAGTGCCCCAGGCCCTTGCCCTATTGCCCGCGGCCCAGCGGCCGACGGTGCGTCATCAGGCCGGGCGCGAGCGCGTGGATGCTACCCGCGACAACTACCGTGAGGTGGGCATCGAAGCCGATATCGGCGAATTTATCGACGACATGGCCGAAGCCTATGACTGGGCCGACCTGGTGGTCTGTCGCTCCGGCGCATTGACCGTCGCCGAGCTGGCGGCGGCGGCCAAGCCGTCATTGCTGGTGCCGTTTCCGCATGCCGTCGACGATCATCAGACCGTCAACGCGGGGTATCTGGTCGAGGCCGGCGCGGCACGACTGTTGCCCCAGAAAACCTTGAGTGCCGCATCGCTTGCCGAAGCGCTGAGCGAGGTACTCGACCCCCAACGACTCGCCGGCATGGCCACGGCGGCACGCGGTCGTGCGCAGCTCGACGCTGTCGAGCGGCTGGTGGCTGGCTGTATGGAGACATGTTTTGAACGATAGCAGGCGCGATCCCACACCTGCCCGGACCCGCCGGGGCCTGGGGATGCGGCGGACCCGCAACATTCACTTCGTGGGTATTGGCGGGGCCGGCATGTGCGGCATCGCCGAGGTGCTGGCCAACGAGGGCTACCGGATCAGCGGTAGCGATATCAAGGAATCGCCGATCGTTGTGCACCTGCGCCAGTGCGGAATTCACGTGGCGATCGGCCATGCGGCGGATAATGCCCATGGCGCGGATGTCGTGGTGGTCTCGACGGCGGTCGAAACGAGCAATCCGGAGATTGCCTGGGCACGCGAGCATCGCGTGCCGGTGGTGCGGCGTGCCGAGATGCTCGCCGAGCTGATGCGCTTTCGTCACGGCATCGCCATCGCCGGTACGCACGGCAAGACCACTACCACCAGCCTCACCGCAACGCTGCTCGGAGAGGGCGAGCTCGATCCCACTTTCGTGATCGGCGGCAAGCTGACCAGCGCGGGAACCAATGCCCGGCTCGGGGCGGGCGATTATCTGGTCGCCGAAGCCGACGAATCGGATGCCTCCTTCCTGCATCTGCAGCCGATGGTCGCGGTGGTGACCAATGTCGATGCCGATCACATGGAGACCTATGCCGGCGACTTCGCACGGCTCAAGGACACCTTCGTCGAGTTTCTGCACAACCTGCCGTTCTACGGTCTCGCCGTGGTGTGTCTCGACGATGCCAATGTGCAGGAGCTGCTGCCGCGGGTACAGCGTCAGTTCGTCAGTTACGGCTTTCACGAACAAGCCGACTATCGCATCAGCGACTTCGCCCAGCAGGGCGGGGAGATCCGCTTTACCGCCTGGCGCCCCGAAGGCTACGCGCCGCTCAAGGTACGTCTGGCAATGCCTGGCGAACACAACGCACTCAACGCACTGGCGGCGATTGCCGTGGCGACGGATGCCGGCGTCGATGACGCGGCGATCCAGCGCGGCCTGGCAAGCTTCGCCGGCGTCGGTCGACGCTTTCAGGTGCATGGCGACTATGCATTGGCGCACGGCCGGGGCGAGGTCATGCTGGTCGATGATTACGGTCATCATCCACGCGAAGTGGAGATGGTCGTTCGCGCGGTGCGCGCCGGCTGGCCGCAGCGTCGGCTGGTGATGGTCTACCAGCCGCATCGCTACTCGCGTACCCACGACCTTTACGAGGACTTCGTGCGCGTGCTTTCCGGCGTCGACGTGCTGTTGCTGCTCGACGTATACAGCGCAGGGGAAAAGGCGATCGCCGGGGCTGATGGACGCAGCCTGGCCGGTTCGATCCGCCAGCGCGGTGAGGTCGACCCGCTGTTCGTCGAGAGCAAGCATGAGCTTCCCAAGCTGCTGGGCAACGTACTGCGTGACGGAGATATCCTAATTACCCAGGGGGCCGGTGATGTTGGCGGGATCGCCGTCTCTCTCGCAGCCGGCCGGCTCCAGGTGGATGAGATCGCATTATGAGCAGAGATACGCAGGCCGCAGTGCGCGGTGAGCGTCGACAGGATTATGGCCGCGTCGTGGTTCTCTATGGCGGCGATTCCGCGGAACGCGATGTCTCGCTGGCCAGTGGTGGCGCGGTTCTCGCGGCTCTGCAACGCAGTGGCGTCGATGCCCAGGGCTACGACCTGGCCGCTGGCGGCCTGAGCGGTCTGGAGGCGCTGGCTGCGGATCGGGTCTTCATCGCCCTGCATGGGCGGGGCGGGGAGGATGGCACCTTGCAGGGGGCGCTGGAGCTGCTGCGCATCCCCTATACCGGTAGTGGCGTGCTGGCCTCGGCGCTGGGGATGGACAAGCAACGCACCAAGCGGCTCTGGCAGGCGCACGACTTGCCTACTCCGGCGAGTATTACTCTGGGCCCCGAGTGCGACTGGTCGACAGTGGTCAGGCGCCTGGGTTTGCCGCTTGTCGTCAAACCGATACACGAAGGCTCGACGCTCGGCATCACCATCGTTGCCAATGCCGATGACCTGGCGTCGGCCTACCGCGAAGCGGCACGTTTTGATGCCGAAGTCATGGCCGAACGCTTCATTCAGGGCGAGGAATATACCGTGTCGCTGTTGGGGGACGGCATCCTGCCGGCGATACGCGTCGAAGTGCCGAGCGGCTTTTATGACTATCAAGCCAAGTACCATTCCAGCGAGACACTTTACCATCTGCCCTGTGGCTTGGACGCCGCGACCGAGGCACGGCTTGGCGAGCTGTGTCGTGAGGCCTTTGTTGCCGTGGGCGGGCGTGGCTGGGGACGGGTGGATGTGATGCGCGACGGCGAGGGACGCTTCTGGTTGCTCGAGGTGAATACCGTGCCCGGGATGACCGATCATAGCCTCGTTCCGCAAGCCGCGGCGCATGCCGGGCTCGATTTCGAGAGTCTGGTGCTGCGCATTCTCGACACCACGCTGGAGCCCTGAGCGCATGGCGGAAAGTGGCTTTCGCGTGCGCGGGGCGATCCTGGGGCTCGTGCTGTTGCTGGTCCTGCTGGGTGCTGGCGGGCGGGCGCTGTGGTTATGGCTGGATCGGCCCATCCAGCGGGTTTCGATCCGTGGCGATCTGGAGTATGTCAGCGCGGATTATCTGCGTGAGAGGCTCTCGCCGGCGGTGCAGGGCGAGACTTGGTTGTCGGTTGATTTGGATGAGTTGCGCCGACAGGCCCGCTCCGCCGAGTGGATCGCCGAAGCGCGCGTATCCAGGCAGTGGCCCAACTCGCTGACGTTCGAACTCTTTGAACAACAGCCGGTCGCACGCTGGAACGATAGCTATTTTCTCAATCCCCAGGGCGTCGCTTTTGATCGCGACAACGTGACGGTTGCCGAGGATTTGCCGGATCTCGCTGGCCCCGATGGCAGCGGTAGCGAGGTGCTTGCCCGGTATGATCGGCTGCAGAATCGATTGCTGTCATTGGGTCTGCAGGTCACGCAGCTACGGATGGAAGATCGCGGTGCCTGGCGTTTCCAGATCGATGATGCCTTTTGGGTCATGCTGGGACGTAATCAGCGTCAGGAGCGAGTAGCCCGGTTCATTGCCGCATGGCAACGCGAGTTGAGTGGCAAGGCGTCGCGAATACGCTACATCGATCTACGTTACCCGAACGGTGTTGCCATAGCCTGGCATGGAGAGAGCGACAGCAAGATCGACGAACCTTGAGCTCAAGCGTTACCTTTAATATGGCTGTCGCCCACCAACAAAGGCGTAGGGGTATTTCTTTCGACGAAAAATACCCGTATTCTGAGCGCGTATTCAATTGAACCGGTTTTAAACGCGCTGCACTCACTATAATCTGTTCAATATCTATTTAGGCTGATAAACGGATTCTTAATTCAGTGAAGATCGAGGAGTAATCCCGACCCATGCCAGGACAATCCAACGCATCCAATATGGTGGTCGGGCTGGATATTGGAACATCGAAGGTGGTCGCCATCGTTGGGCAGCCTACCGACGATGGGGGGCTCGAGATCGCCGGGATCGGCTCGCATCCCTCACGGGGGATGAAGAAGGGCGTGGTCATCAACATCGAGTCAACGGTGCAGTCGATTCAGCGTGCCGTGGAAGAGGCCGAGCTAATGGCCGGCTGCGATATTCACTCGGTCTATGTCGGTATCGCCGGCAGCCACATTAGTTCGATGAATTCCGATGGCGTGGTGGCAATCAAGGATCGCGAAGTCACTCCGTCGGACATCGATCGAGTCATCGATTCCGCG
The DNA here is from genome assembly GCF_021151495.1 of Halomonas sp. IOP_31. NCBI lineage: Bacteria > Pseudomonadati > Pseudomonadota > Gammaproteobacteria > Oceanospirillales > Halomonadaceae > Halomonas > Halomonas sp. IOP_31. The sequence continues at coordinate 97,378 of NZ_JAIRBP010000011.1, forward strand.
CGGGCCCGTGCGATATCCGAAGGACAACGGATACTGCACGTGTTGCCCCAGGAATTCGCCATCGATACCCAGGAGGGTATCCGCGAGCCGCTGGGCATGTCCGGGGTACGGCTTGAGGCGCGCGTGCACTTGGTTACAGCGGCATTGAATGCAGTGCAGAACATCGAGAAGTGCGTGCGACGTTGCGGGCTCGAAGTTGATGCCATCATCCTGGAGCAGTTGGCCTCGAGCCATGCCGTGCTGACAGAAGACGAGCGTGAACTCGGCGTTTGCATGGTGGATATCGGCGGCGGCACCACGGACATCGCGGTGTTCACCGAGGGTGCCATTCGCCATACGGCGGTCATCCCTATCGCCGGCGATCAGGTGACCAACGACATTGCCATGGCGCTGCGCACACCGACCCAATACGCTGAGGACATCAAGGTCAAATACGCTTGCGCGTTGACGCAGTTGGCCTCCAGCGACGAGCTGATCAAAGTTCCCAGCGTAGGCGACCGCCCGGCCCGCGACCTGTCAAGGCAGGCATTGGCCGAAGTGGTCGAGCCGCGCTACGAGGAACTCTTTACTTTGGTACGTGAGGAACTGAGACGCAGCGGTTACGAGGATCTCGTGGCCGCTGGCGTGGTGCTGACCGGGGGCACATCACGCATGGAGGGCGTGGTCGAGCTTGCGGAGGAAATCTTCCATATGCCGGTACGCATTGCCAGCCCACAGAATGTGCGAGGCCTGGCGGATGTGGTACGCAATCCGATTTATTCCACGGGCGTGGGTTTGCTACTCTACGGTATGCGCGATGCCAAGCATGCGCAGAGCCGTGCAGTTTCCGCCCAGCCCCGTAGAGAGGAAGTCTCGCGGCGTGGTCTCAAGGACGGCATTTCGGCGCTGGAACGGGTCAAAGGCTGGTTCAAAGGAAATTTCTGACAGGGCCGCACTGCGCGGTCACAGGAGACGGGGCAAATGTTCGAACTGGTAGATAACGCACCTTCCAGCAGCGCGGTCATCAAGGTGATTGGCGTTGGTGGAGGCGGCGGCAATGCCGTCAATCACATGGTCGAAAGCAACATCGATGGCGTCGAGTTCATCTGCGCCAATACCGATGCGCAGGCGCTCAAGCGAGTCGCCGCCAAGACCGTTCTCCAGTTAGGCAGCGAGATTACCAAGGGGCTCGGGGCGGGCGCCAGCCCGGACGTCGGGCGCCAGGCCGCCATGGAAGACCGTGAGCGCATCGCCGAGCTCCTTCAGGGCGCCGACATGGTATTCATTACTGCGGGCATGGGTGGCGGTACCGGTACCGGTGGCGCACCCGTGGTCGCTCAGGTAGCCAAGGAACTGGGGATACTCACGGTCGCGGTGGTCACCCGGCCTTTCCCCTTCGAAGGGCCCAAGCGCATGCGTGTCGCCGAGGAGGGCATGCGCGAGCTTTCCGAGCATGTCGACTCGCTGATCACCATCCCCAATGAAAAGCTGCTGGCCGTGCTGGGCAAGAGTGCCAGTCTGCTGACTGCCTTCAGTGCTGCCAACGATGTCCTGTTGGGTGCCGTGCAGGGGATTGCCGAGCTGATCACCAGCCCGGGCATCATCAACGTCGACTTCGCCGATGTGCGTACCGTGATGTCCGAAATGGGTATGGCGATGATGGGCACCGGCGGCGCCGTCGGCGAGAACCGAGCCCGGGAAGCTGCCGAGAAAGCGATCCGCAGCCCGCTGCTCGAAGACATCGATCTGCATGGCGCACGCGGTATCCTGGTCAATATTACGGCCGGGCCCGATTTGTCCATCGGTGAGTTCAACGATGTCGGCGCCACTGTTCAGGAATTCGCCTCCCAGGATGCGACAATCGTGGTGGGCACCGCCATCGACATGGAAATGTCCGATGAGCTGCGGGTTACCGTGGTGGCGGCGGGGCTCGATGGCCGTCGTGAGAAGCCGGCGGGCCGCGAGGCGGCAACGCGTCCGGAGACGACCGACTACCGCAAGCTCCAGCAGCCGACGGTCATGCGTCAGCAAGCGGCCAAGGCCGATCAGGAAGAGGCCGCCAAAGCACGTCAGGAGCGCCGCAAGAGCAAGGAAATGGACGACTACCTGGACATCCCGGCCTTTCTGCGGCGCCAAGCCGATTGAATTTTGCTATCGTGACGATGGGCGTGGCCGGATGACATTTTTTGTTTAAACAGCTGTTCGATGTTATAGTGAACACTGTTTCGCAACTGTGATGAAGCCTGGCCATTGCCCATGATCAAGCAAAGAACGCTCAAGAACACCATGCGCGCCACAGGGGTGGGTCTCCACTCCGGTGAAAAGGTCTACTTGACCCTGCGCCCGGCTCCGGCCGACACGGGGATCGTATTCATTCGCAGCGATCTCGATCCTGTCGTGCACATTCCCGCACGCGCCGAAAATGTTACCGATACGACGCTATGCACGGCCTTGTCCTGCGATGGCGTCAAGGTGGCTACGGTCGAGCACCTGATGTCTGCGTTCGCGGGGCTGGGTATCGACAATGCCTTTGTCGAGCTCAGCGCGCCCGAAGTGCCGATCATGGACGGTAGCGCGGGGCCTTTCGTGTTCCTGATTCAGTCCGCGGGAATCACTGAGCTGGAGGCGCCCAAGAAGTTCATTCGCATCAAGCGTGAGATCGTGGTGCGCGACGAGGACAAGGAAGCTGTCTTTCTGCCTTACAACGGTTTCAGGGTTTCCTTTTCGATCGACTTCGACCATCCGGTCTTCGAAAACCAGAAGCAGACGGCAAGCGTCGACTTCTCGACGACGTCTTTCGTCAAGGAAGTATCGCGCGCGCGCACCTTCGGCTTCATGCGTGACCTGGAGTTCCTGCGTTCGCATAATCTCGCCCTGGGAGGCAGCCTGGACAACGCGATCGTCGTGGACGACTACCGCATCCTCAACGAGGGCGGATTGCGCTACGACGACGAATTCGTCAAGCACAAGGTACTCGACGCGATCGGCGACCTGTATCAGCTTGGTTATAGCCTGATCGGGGAATTCCGGGGCATGAAATCCGGGCATGCGCTCAACAATCAGTTGTGCCGCGCCATGCTGGCCAATCCCGAGTCATGGGAAATCGTCACTTTTGAAGGGGCTAGCCAAAAGGCACCGATCTCCTATTCGGCTCCGGCAATGGCCATGTAGGACCGATGCTTGTTCTCGGCAGGTCATCCATTGACGCCAGCTCAGCGGGGCTGGCGTTTTTCGTTGCGAAAAACTTTGTATGCGCAGTATGGCCGAGCGCAGGCAGTTTTCGGACAAAGCCTAGTCTGCACCAGTCGACGGCTCTGCATGAGCCGCCAAGCGCTCGAGCGCTCGCTTCAGGCGCGGATTGTCGGTGTCGCGGGCGCAGCTCGAGAGTTCGTCGGCCGCCTGGCTCGACAAGGCGCGTGGTTGGCTGATCGGCACCCTGGGTGGCACGATTGGACGCACCTTGAAAGTCAGTCCGGTAACGGCTTCGAGTTCGGGCAATTGGCGTAATAGCTCGAGCAGACGTGCCTGCTCGTAGCGAAGCCAGGTCAACCAGACGGCGCGATCGGTGATCAGCGTGAGCTTGCCTTGACGATAGCCGCCGACGAAAAGATGGCCGCGCACTTCTTCGGGCAGGTGGCTGCGTAAGTGTTCTTGCGCGCGACCAATCACATTGGCTACACGCATCAGGCCGTTGAGTTCCGAGCCGCGACGGCCGTTACCGTCGAGTAGCGTTGTGGTGGGCTGGGCGCGAAAACGCTTAGCCTTTATACTCATTGGCTTGCACCGTTGCTTAGCGGTGCACTCAATCTAGCATGCCCCGGAGCCCTTCAACAGCATGACCGACGTGACGTTCGATTCTCAGGCCGAGACCAGTGGCAGCCGGCAGCGCTCAAGGCGCCTGTCGCGTTGGTGGCTGGCCGGTTTGCTGGTCGGTTGTCTGTTGCCCTCGTCACTCGTGCATGCGGAAGCGGTGCGTATTGCCGAGCAATTGACCCAGATTTGTCTGATGGCTCCGGCTGCCATCCGCGCCGAATCGCGCCGCGTGGCCCGCCATCGGGCGCAACGCGGCATGCCGCGACGCCGACATGTCAGAGCGTGCCTGCAAGCCCTGTGTACTCAGTGCGCAGGGCAGCCCTGTGCCGGGCTCGATGTCCTGAATCGACGCGGTCCGCCCGCACGAATGATCTAGTCTGGCCGATGGGCCAGCAAGTCGGTTGCCGAGGCATCGGACGGTGCTTCGTAACAATGATTACTTCGTGATTCAGGATATCCAATGTTAAACACCCTGGTGCGCAAGATGGTCGGCTCGAAAAACGACCGTGAAGTGAAACGCATGGGCAAGCTTACCGGCGAGATCGGCGCTTTCGAGCAGAGCCTCGCGGCGTTGGCCGATGACGAGTTACGGCAACGTACGGAGCAATTGCGAGAGCGCCTCGGAGGCGGCGAAAGCCTCGACAAGTTATTGCCCGAAGCCTTTGCGTGTGTACGCGAGGCCAGCAAGCGGGTCATGGGCATGCGCCACTTCGACGTCCAGTTGATCGGCGGGATCACCCTGCATCGGGGGCGCATCGCCGAGATGAAGACCGGCGAGGGCAAGACGCTGGTGGCCACTTTAGCGGTCTATCTCAATGCCTTGCCGAGCCGAGGCGTGCATGTGGTCACCGTCAATGATTATCTCGCACGGCGCGATGCCGAATGGATGCGTCCGCTCTACGAATCGCTGGGCCTGACGGTTGGCGTGATCTATTCGGGACAGAGCTCCGAAGACAAGCGCGCGGCTTACGCCTGCGATATTACCTACGGAACCAACAACGAGTTCGGCTTCGATTACCTGCGCGACAACATGGCTTTCGCGCTGGGCGACAAGGTTCAGCGCGAGTTGCATTACGCGATCGTCGACGAGGTCGATTCGATACTTATCGATGAGGCAAGAACGCCGCTGATCATCTCGGGACCCGTCGAGGAGAACACCGATCTCTACAAGGTCGTGGATCGGCTGGCCACCGAACTCAAGCAATGCGAGGATCCCGAAGACCCCGAGAGCGGTGAGTTCAGCCTCGAAGAAAAGCAAAAGCAGGTCGAACTGACCGAGGCCGGTCACCACAAGGTGGAAGAGCTGATGCGTCGCCAAGGGCTGCTGGCCGAAGAAGATTCGCTTTACTCGGCGCAGAATCTGGGGCTGCTGCAACACATGCATTCCGCGCTGCGCGCACGCCACCTTTTCCATCGGGACGTCGATTATATCGTCAGCAACGACGAGGTGGTCATCGTCGATGAGCATACCGGGCGCAGTATGCCCGGGCGTCGCTGGTCGGAAGGCCTTCATCAGGCCGTAGAAGCCAAGGAAGGCGTGGCCATCCAGAAGGAAAGCCAGACGCTGGCCTCGACGACGTTCCAGAACTATTTCAGGCTCTATGAAAAGCTTTCGGGGATGACCGGCACGGCCGATACCGAAGCTTTCGAATTTCGCCAGATCTACGGGCTCGATGTCACGGTCATTCCGACCAACAAGCCCATCACGCGTATCGATTACAACGATCTGGTCTATCTCTCCGCCCAGGAGAAGTACGAGGCGATCATCGAGGACGTCAAGACCCAGCGTGAATCCGGCCGGCCGGTGCTGGTCGGTACGGCCTCGATCGAGACTTCCGAGCTGTTGGCGAACCTGATGAAGCGGGGAGACATCCCGCATAACGTGCTCAATGCCAAGCAACACCAGAGCGAAGCCGAGATCATCGCCCAGGCGGGTCGTCCCGGGGCCATCACCATTGCCACGAACATGGCGGGCCGCGGCACCGATATCGTCCTGGGGGGGAACTGGGAGGCTGAAGTCGCCAAGCTGGACAATCCCAGTCAAGCGCAGATCGATGCCGCCAAGGCCGAATGGCAGCAGCGTCACGATGCGGTTCTGGAGGCCGGTGGGCTGCACGTCATCGGCTCCGAGCGCCATGAATCGCGGCGCATCGATAACCAGTTGCGTGGTAGGGCGGGGCGTCAGGGCGATCCCGGTTCGACGCGTTTCTTCCTGTCGTTGGAAGATAACCTGATGCGCCTGTTCGGCTCCGAGCGGGTCCAGCGGCTAATGCAGGCACTGGGACTCGAGCATGGCGAGGCGATCGAGCACAAGATGGTTTCAAACGCCGTCGAGCGGGCCCAGAAGAAGGTTGAAGGTCGCAACTTCGATATTCGCAAGCAGCTGCTCGAATACGACGATGTGGCCAACGATCAGCGCCGGGTGATCTACGAGCAGCGCGATGCCATTCTCGGCGCCGATGAAGTGGCCGAGAACGTGGCAGGCATTCGCGACGAGGTCCTGGACGAAGCGATTACCGCCTACGTGCCGCCACAGAGTCTGCCCGAACAATGGGATCTGGAAGGATTGCAGCATCATCTCAAGAGCGAATTCAACCTCGATGTGCCGCTACTCGAGTGGGCCGAGGAAGACGAGCATTTCCACGAGGAGCAACTGCGCGAGCGCCTGCAGAACCAGCACCGCGAGATCTATGCAGCCAAGGTCGAGGCGGTCGGGCCCGAGTTGATGCGGCGATTCGAGAAGCAGGTCATGCTGCAGGTGCTGGATACCCGCTGGAAGGAACACCTGCAATCGATGGACCATTTGCGGCGCGGCATTCACTTGCGTGGCTATGCCCAGAAGAATCCCAAGCAGGAATACAAGCGCGAGGCCTTCGAGCTTTTCCAGAGCCTGCTGACCAATATCAAGCATGACGTCACGCGTATCCTGAGCCATGTGCAGGTCCGTCGGCAGGAAGAGGTCGATGAATTGGAGCGACAGCGTCGCGAGACACTCGAGCGCGAGAAGGCCTCCGCGACGCAGCAGCATGAAACGGCAGAGGATGAAGCCGAGCCGAGTGGCGGCGCGCCGGCTGAGGCCGCAGTCTCTCAGACGGTACGGCGCGAAGGACCCAAGGTCGGGCGTAACGATCCGTGCCCCTGCGGTTCCGGCAAGAAGTACAAGCAGTGTCATGGCAAGTTGGATTAACCGCGAGCGTGTTTAACGGTGGCCGTATGGCCGGCGTAGCCCGCGGCTCATCGGTTCAGGAGGCTAGGGGATGGCGGTAGGCGAAGCAATCTTCCCGCAGATGCCGGCTATTGCCGGGGTCCGGCTCGGTACGGCACAGGCGGGGATCAAGAAGGCGGGGCGCCGCGACGTCCTGATAATCGAAGTGCCGGAACAGGCGCGAGTCGCCGGTGTCTTCACGCGCAACGCATTCTGCGCCGCACCGGTGCATGTCGCCAAACGCCATTTGCAGCATGGCGCGAGCCGCTATCTGTTGGTCAATACCGGCAATGCCAATGCCGGAACCGGCATGCAGGGCATGCAGGACGCCCAGGCCTGTTGCGATGCCTTGGCGGCGCTCACCGATGTGGCCATCCAGAGTGTCCTGCCTTTCTCCACCGGTGTGATTGGCGAACGGCTACCTGTCGAGCGCCTCTGCAACAGCCTTTCCGAAGCCCTGACGAACCTGGACGATTCAGCTGTCGCCTGGGAACTTGCCGGCCAGGCCATCCTGACCACCGATACGCGTCCCAAGGGGGCTACTGCGACGTGCAACGTCGATGGTCAGTCGGTGACCATCAACGGCATCGCCAAGGGCTCCGGGATGATCAAGCCGAACATGGCCACCATGCTGGCCTTTGTGGCTACCGATGCCGAAATCGAGACGGCGTTGCTCGAGAGATTGCTGCGAGATAGCGTGGATCGCAGCTTCAACTGCATTACCGTCGACAGCGATACGTCAACCAACGATGCTTGCATGTTGATCGCTACTGGCGAGGGGCCTTGCATCGTTGGCGAGGAGTCCATCGCTGCCTTTCGCGACGCGCTGGATAGGCTCACGCGGGAGCTTGCCCAAGCAATCATCCGTGACGGCGAGGGAGCGACCAAGTTCGTCACGCTGGACGTGCAGGGCGCAAGGTCCCGCGACGAGGCGTTGGATGTGGCTTTTACCGTGGCGCATTCGCCCCTGGTCAAGACCGCCCTATACGCTTCGGATGCCAACTGGGGACGCATTCTGGCGGCAGTCGGTCGTGCACCGCTCGAAGATTTCGATGTCGAGCGCGTGGCCATAGACCTGGGCGAAGTACGACTGGTGGAAGCGGGAGGGCGTGCTCCCGGCTACATCGAAGAGGCGGGAAGTTCGGTGATGGCCCGCGACGAGATCGATATACGTATTCACCTGGGGCGTGGCGAAGCTGCAGCGACGGTATGGACGTCCGATCTGTCGCATGACTACGTTTCGATCAACGCCGATTATCGCAGCTAGTCGCGATCGAAGCTTCAGAATGAGCGAATTCTCTCATGAACTCGCGCCAGTAACGTGACAAGGGTAACAAGGCAACATGATCAAGCGACGGGTGCATGTGGCGGCTGCCGCCATCTTCAGCGATGACGGCCAGGAAGTTCTGCTTGCCAGGCGGCCCTCTACGGTCGATCAAGGTGGGCTGTGGGAATTTCCCGGTGGCAAGCTGGCGCCTTACGAGACCGGTTTCGTGGCCCTGCAGCGTGAGCTCTACGAGGAATTGGGCCTCACGATCGATCGAGCGCAGCCCTTGATCCGTGTCCATCATGAATACCCGGACAAGCACATTCTGCTTGATGTCTGGCAGGTACGCGCCTTCAGTGGCGAGCCCTACGGGCGCGAGGGGCAGGCCGTGCGCTGGGTGAAGCTCGACGAGCTGTTCAACTATCCATTCCCGGCGGCCAACATGCCCATTCTGCGAGCCGTAATGCTGCCTACCGAATATTTGATCAGTGCCGAAGAGGCTGACGATGGGGTCTTTTTGAACAAGCTGGAGCGGGCGCTGCAGGAAGACGGCCTTCGCCTCGTCCAGCTGCGGGCCAAGACCCTGGATCACGAAGACTACGTGCAGCGTGCCGAGCAGGCACTTGCCCTGTGTCGCAGGTTCAGTGCCCGCCTGCTGCTCAATGGCGAGCCCGAGTTGCTCAAGCTTGTCGACGCCGATGGCATTCACTTGACCAGCGATCGCCTGATGACCCTCGATCGCCGGCCCATCGTGCAGGGTAAGTGGCTTTCTGCGTCAACTCACAATGCCCAGCAACTCGATCATGCTGCGCATATCGGTTGTGACTTCGTCACGCTTTCGCCCTTGCGCACGACCCCGACGCACCCCGACGCAACACCGCTTGGCTGGCATGACTTCCAGCAGCTGGTGGAGCCGGCCGGCATGCCGGTTTTTGCGCTTGGCGGCATGACTCGCCACGATGCCAACCATGCAAGGGCGGTGGGCGCTCAAGGTATCGCATCGATACGTGACTTCTGGCAGTAGTGAGGGGGCAGTGAGATAAGCGCGGCAAGTGCTCTGAATGTGGTCTTTCGTGCCGAAGAAGGACTAAACTAAAAATTCTGGTCAGCCCCCTTGTGTTCGCCGCCATCGATCCGTAAAGTACGCATCCGCTGCCGACGACGCACAGCGTCGCGGGCTCGACCCGGCGCTTGACAGCGCGGCCCGGATCGGTAGAATACGTCTTCCTCGCAGGGCGCTGGCGAGCCACCCGGTGGCGCGACGGCACAGCGAGACGCTCTTTAACAATCGATCAGGTAATTCATGTGGGCGCTTGCCCGATACGCGGTGACAAGTCACGCGAT
>NZ_JAIRBP010000012.1:0-99490 GCF_021151495.1 Halomonas sp. IOP_31
AGGCGTACGAGGACGACGTGCTGCGTTTTCTCGAGGATCCCGCCGCGCCTTTCACCAACAACCAGGGGGAGCGCGACCTGCGGATGACCAAGGTGCAGCAGAAGATCTCGGGCTGTTTTCGTGCCTGGGAGGGCGCCGAGATCTTCTGTCGGATGCGCAGCTTCCTCTCGACCGCGGTCAAGCAAGGCATGGCGGCGCATACGGCGCTGGAGCAACTGTTTGCCGGCGAGGTGCCCACCTTCATGCGACAGGACGACCAGGATCAGGCGGCATGAGCTGAATAGTTACCCATTTTCTTAAAAGTGCTGTCCTCAAGAAATCAGCGCTCGCCGATCAGTGAGGTGAGAAAGCGCTGGCGGCGTTCGGCGTCGTTCAGCGGCTGGGCGAGCAGGTGAACGAGCTTGGTGATTGCCGCTTCGGGCGTCATGGCATCGGCGGGCAGCACGCCGGCGTCGATCAGGCCCTGTCCGGCAGCGTAGGTGTTCATCGAAACCGGCCCGTGCGGGCACTGGCTGATCGCGGCGATCAGCTTGCCTGCGCCGCTGGCCTGAGCGAGCAGCCCGGTCAGCGCCGGATCGGCGGGAATGTTGCCGCTGCCCCAGACTTCCAGCAACGCGCCCCGAACATGATCGTCGAGCAGCCAGCTTTTAAGCAGGCGCGCCGATAGCCCAGGCCAGAGCGCGATACGTACCACGGGCGACTCTTCAAAGGATGAATAATCGGCGAGTTCGAAGCGCGGCAGGCCACGCTGCTGGGCATCCAGGCCTCGGGAGGGGTAGAGCACCGGCTGATTGTCGACGAGTTCGCCGAGGAGTGGATAATTGGGGCTGGCAAAGCCATCGAAGGCATGAGTGTGCCATTTGCGGGTGTGCGCGCCGCGCAGCAATTTGCCGGCGAAGCACACGGCGACTTCCTGAAGGTTCCGGCAGGCGGCGAAGCGCAGCGCGGCTTCGATGTTGCCCGGCGCATCGCTGTCCTCGGCTTCCAGGGGGCGCTGGGCACCGGTGACCACCACCGCACGGTCGATGCCCTGCAACTGATAGGCCAGGCTCGAGGCCGTCCAGGCCAATGTGTCGGTGCCATGCAGCACGACGAAACCGCTGTAGCGTGGCGAACCCGCATCCGTAGCCGAATAGGCGCCGGCGATATCCTGCGCCAGGCGCTGCCAGTCGGCAGGCGTGGCGGCGCTCGAGTCGATCGGCGCGGCGTACTGCACCACCTCGAAGGCGGGCAGCGATGCCTGGCGGGCCGGCGGCAACGCTTCAAGGGCCGTGCGCAGGCGGCTTTCGATGTCATGGCCCGGGACGAGGCCGCGCGGGCCTTCCTGCATGCCCAGGGTGCCGCCGGTATAGATGACGAGGATGGAAGAAGAATGCATGTCAGCGTTTCAGGTCGCGGTAAAAGTTCTCGTGACTGCCGAGCGTCAGCACGCAGAAGCTGCATTAATCGGGCTGCCCGAATATGTATTCGGTTAGTTCGTTATCCTTAGCTTCCAGCTCGGCCAGTAGTGTTTCGTTGATGAAGGTAAAGGAGAGTTGGGGGGGTTCCTCGGCGATCCGGTCAATGCGAGTCCAATAATCGACCTGCTTAGGTGTGAACATAGCCATCTCTCCTTTTCAATGGGGTCCATTGTGGCGCAAAAGGCGGTGCTAAAGCACTGATAGCGCCATCAGCGCCCGCTCATCGCCTGCGGCAGATTAGGTGACGATGGCCGGAAAGAGCGTGATCAGCGCGACGCCGAGCGCCATCAGGAAGAAGAACGGCAGCGCGGCGCGGGCGATGCTGAGGATGTTCTTGCCGGTCATGCCCTGCAGAACGAACAGGTTGAAGCCCACCGGCGGGGTGATCTGCGACATCTCGACGACGATCACCAGGTAGATGCCGAACCAGCTCAGTTCGATGCCGGCGGCCTCGACCTTCGGCAGCAGAATCGAGGTGGTCAGCACCACCACCGAGATACCATCGAGAAAGCAGCCGAGCACGATGAAGAACAGCGTGAGTGCCAACAGCAGCATGTAGGGCGAGAGATTCTGCGCGGCGATCCAGGAGGCCAGATCGCCGGGCAGACCGGTAAAGCCCATCGCCGCGGTGAGAAACGACGCCCCGGCAAGAATGAAGGCGATCATCGTGGCGGTGCGTACCGCGCCCAGAGTGGCCGCCACGAAGGTCGCCCAGGGCATCTGGCCCTGTACTCGGGCCAATGCCAGCGAGAGCATGACGCCTACCGCCGCGGCCTCGGTGGGTGAGGCAAGGCCGGCGTAGATCGAGCCGATGACGCCGACGATCAGCACCAGCATGGGAATCAGACTCCGCGAGCGACGGAATTTTTCGCCCAGCGTGGTAGACGCTTCGGCCGCCGGGACGCGCTCGGGAAAGCGCCACGCCCAGAGCATCAGGTAGCCGGCGACCCGCCTGTTGGCTAATTCTGCGGCCAGGCAACGCACTGCCGATCGGCAGTCGTGTTTTGCCGGTCGGTTGTCGATACTATGAAGATGCCATGCGCCAGGGAGGTTTGCCATGCCCGCGCTGTTAGTCAATGCCGATATGGGCGAAAGCTACGGTGCCTGGACGCTGGGTGCCGACGATCGGGTCATGCCGCATGTCGATCTGGCCAACGTCGCCTGCGGCTTTCACGCCTCGGACCCCGACGTGATGCGACGCACGGTCAGGCTGGCGGTGGCCAATCGGGTCGCCGTGGGTGCGCATCCGGCCTATCCGGATCTGCAGGGTTTCGGCCGCCGTTCGCTGGCCTGCTCGTCGGCGGAGATCGAGAACCTGATGCTTTACCAGCTGGGCGCGCTGGCGGCGATGTGCCGCGCCGAGGGCACGCGTTTGCGTTACGTCAAACCCCACGGCGCGCTGTATAACGACATGATGCGCGACGAGGCGCGATTGACAGCGGTGCTGCGCGGGGTGGCGGCCTTCGATCCGGACCTGCCGGTGATGGTGATGGCGACTCGCGATCCCGGCCCGGCCAAGGCGCTGGCCGAGCCGTTGGGCGTTACGCTGTGGTTCGAGGCATTCGCCGATCGTGCCTACGACGGCCAGGGGCGGCTGGTGTCGCGCCGCGAGCCGGGCGCGGTCCATCACGATCCCGAAGCGATCGTCGACCAGGCGCTGCGCATCGCACACGGCCAGCCACTCGTCGCCAGTGACGGTAGCGAGCTGGTGCTCGAGGCGCAGACGCTGTGCGTCCACGGCGACAACCCCGAGTCGATTGCCGCCGTGCGGGCGATTCGCGAGGCGCTCGGCGAACGCGAGCCGTTGGAATGAGCGAGGCGATAATGACAAAGCTGCCGCGGCTGGAGTCGGCCGGGCTGGATGGCTGGCTGGTGCGCCTGTTCGAGTCCATCGACGAAGCCAACATGTCCTGGATCACGGCGTTGATGGCTGCCTGCGAAAAGTCTTTCGGCGCGGCGCTGATCGACCTGGTGCCGTCCTATACCAGCGTGCTGGTGCACTACGATGTGATGCGCCTGGAGGCGGGCGAGGCGCGCGAGCGCTTGATCCGCATCCTCGCCGAGCTGGCGCCCGACGCGAACGATGCAGGCGGTGAGGTCAAGGAGCTGCCGGTGTGGTACGACGAGTCGGTGGGCCCCGAACTTGTCCGGCTGCAGGAATCGAGCGGGTTGAGTCGCGAGGCGGTTATCGCCGCGCATGGCGAGCCCGAGTACCGGGTCTTTGCGCTGGGTTTCGCGCCCGGCTTCGCGTTCATGGGCCGGCTTGCCGACGAGCTGGTGCTGCCGCGGCTGGAAACCCCGCGCCAACAGGTGCCCGCCGGCAGCGTGGGCGTCGCCAATCGCCAGACCTCGGCCTATCCGCGGCTCTCGCCGGGCGGCTGGAATCTGATCGGGCGCACCGCGGCGCGTTTGTTCGACCGTCAGCGCGAAGGCTTCAGCCTGTTGCGGGTCGGCGATCGGGTACGCTTCGTCGCCGTCGACCGCGACGAATTCGAACGCCTGGGCGGCGACGTCTCGCCGCTCGAGACAAGGAATGCGAAGCGCTGATGAGCGAAATGACGGCACTGCGTGTCGAGCGCGCCGGCCCTTTGGCGCTGCTCCAGGATGCCGGGCGCTTCGGCGTGCGGCGGCTGGGCGTGACTCAGGGCGGGCCGCTCGATTTGCACGGCTGGGCCTGGGCCAACGCCCTGCTGGGCAATTCCTGGGGCGCACCGGCGCTGGAGATCGCGCTGGGCGGTGGGCTGACCCTGATCGCCGAGAGCGACAGCACGCTGGCGCTGGCCGGCGGCGATCTTTCGGCAACGCTCGATGGCGAGCCGCTATTGCCGTGGCAGAGCTTCTCGATTCGAGCCGGCCAACGTTTGACGTTTGCCGCGCCGAAGACGGGGGTGCGCGCCTACCTGGCCGCGCCGGGCGGCTTTCAGGCCGAGCCGGTGCTGGGCAGCGTGGCGAGCGTGGTGCGCGAGGAGCTTGGCGGATTCGACGGCTACGGGCGCACGCTCAGGGCGGGCGACAGGCTGGAGTTCCGCCCCGCCGCACGCGCCTTGAGGGAGGTGCCCCAGGATCGACGTGTCGATTACACTTCCGCGCCGCTGCTGGCGTTGATCCCCGGCGCGCAGATCGGCGATTTCGGCGGGGTGAGCCTGTATCGCGCCTTCAACCAGGACTGGCGGGTCGATGAGCGCGCCGATCGCATGGGTATACGGCTCACCGGCACGCCATTGGCCTGTGCGGTGGACAGCATGATTTCGGAGGGGATCGCGCTGGGCGCGGTGCAGGTGCCGCCCGACGGCCAGCCGATCGTGCTGCTCAATGACCGCCAGACCATCGGCGGTTACCCGCGGCTGGGGGCGTTGACGCCGCTGGCCTGCTCGCGACTGGCGCAGTGCGCGCCGGGGCAGTCGGTCCGCTTCGTCGCGCAATCCCTGTACCGGGCGCAGAGGGAGCACCGCCGCTTCATGGCCGGCTTTGCAAGCGACGCGCCGTTCAGCCGCGACGGGTGATCAATCGCCCCTGGTCGTCGATGGCCAGCTGGCGCTGACGCCCGGCGAGCAGCGAACACAGCGCCGCCGCGCCGATGAAGCCCATCAACACCAGCGTCAGCCGATTCATGCTGTCGCTGAACTCGATCAGACTGCCGACCAGCAGCGGTGCCAGCGACGACAAGGCCGGGCGTAGAGTGAGCGCGACCAGGATCATCAGCCCGAGAAAGGGCAGTAGCCCTCGCCAGGCAGCGTCATGGGTCCTGGCTGGCCCTTAGCGTGAGCGGTGGCCACGCCGGTTGGACGCCGTTTTATCGTCTAGTCGTGCAGGCTCGCGCGATTCGAGCGAGAAAAACGGCGCGGTCGATTGCGCCGTCATCGTCTTGGCGCGTATCTCGCTGACGTCTTCGCTGCTGACCAGGCACGGGTGGCCGTCGACCTGGCTGGGCAGGGCGACCAAACGGCCGTCGTACAGCCAGCAGCGCTGTGGCGTCCAGGCGATCTGCCAGTGGCGACCGCGCCAGTTGGCGTCACGATCACTGTAGAGCTGGAAGTCGTCCTGCGGGATCAGCGCCGCGAACTGCCCGGCATTGAGCAGGGCGCCATGTTCCTTCATGCGTACGGCACCTTGAAAGCTGCCGTCGCGTAGCCGTTTCATCAGCTGTGAGGTGCTGCCTCGGGCCTCGACGGCGGCTTCGCCACATACATGCAGCAATCCTTCGTCGAGCTGCTTGACGACCCAGATCGTTTGCCATGTCTTGCGTCGGCGTTTCAGCCAGTTGCCAAAACCCACGGGCAGTTCCCTTGTCGGTTGCACATGCCGGCTCGCATCGCGCGTAAATAACGTCACGGACCGAGTGGCTCTCTCGGTCCGGTGTTTATCAGTGATTTCAATCGCTTATGCGTCTTGTTGGCGGGCGCCATTCTACTCGGCTTTGGCGGCTCTGCCACCGCTGGCATGTTCGGGCCTTACAGTTCATGTCCCAGAATGACTTGGCAGATGGTGGAGAAGTTGCGCGCCTCCGGCGGACGATCGAGCGTGATGCCCAGGGCGCGTCCGATATCGGCCGCCGAGACCAAGCCGCGCACGCACTGGCTGCCCTGTCCATCAGTCTCGGTGATCAACAGGTGTTGGTCGCCAAAGGCCTTCAGCGCTTCGACCAGTTCGCCGACGGTGATGCGCTCCAACCGGGCGAGAGGCAGGCCGTGGAGTTCCTGGCGCGGGGTCTGGACCATTTCAACCGTCACCTCGGGACGTTCGACCTGGTACTGATGCATCGCCAGGGTCACCCGCCGGCCGCCGATCAGTTCGCGGGCGGTGATCACGCCGCTCAGCTGGTTGCTGGCGTCGATCACGAACAGCAGTCGCACGCCGCCCTGTTTCATCAGATCCAGGGCATGGGATATCGAACTCGAAGCACCGATCGTGAAGGCGCCGGTCTGCGAGAAGTCGGTCAGCAGGGCGCGGGCAGGGCTATCGATATCGAGGCTGGTGACCGCCATCGGGCGGCGTATGCTGACGTTCTTGTCGAGGGGCTCCAGGTTCAATGTCGGGCCGGCAAGGTGCGGTGATGCTGTAGTCATGGTCTTGCTCCTTGATGTGCGACGAAGGAAAGGCATCCGAGGCGATGACAAGTTCAAGTTCTGTCTCGTGATGCCGATTGATACAGGGTCATTTCATGTACTTGGCCAGATCGCCCCGCACGCTGTCCAGAAAGGTCACGAAATGCGTGTCGCGCTGGTCGTCGTGACGATCGATGCGACAACCCAGCTGCATGTCGCGCTGGATCAGGATCTCGTCGAATATTTCCAGGGTGATCTTGTTCGGGGAGTGTTGCGCGGGATCGACGAAGCCGGCCTCGAGAGTAAAGCCTTCCATGAGCGTGGCGCGAACGCGGGTCGTCCCGCCCTCGGCGAGGACTCGGCGTACGAACAGCCAGCCTTCACATGCCAGTGCCGTGGCGTCTTCCCGCTGACGACGAAACAGCGTGCGATAACAGGCGCCTTCCTGGACGCCCTTGTCGGCCATGCTGCGATACCCCTGAGTCACCCGGGACGCCATCGCACCCGAATCGGCGAGCTTGCGCAGTGCCGCCGCATGTTCACGCTGCAGTTGATCCTGACGCTGAAAGCGCTGCCAGCGGCGGTAGTCGGCGATAACGGAGGTCGCGTCGTCCATCGGGTGTCCTTGGCTGAAAAATTCGACCACGCGGGGCCAAGCTTGGCACCCGCCCGGTTGGTGCAGGATGAAGCAATTGGCCAAATATGATGGCCCAGCGTACTTGCCATGGCCAGCCCGCGATCATTCTCGCTGATAACCGTAGAGACCCTAAAGTACCGGCGTAGTTCGGCCGATACATTGATTAGATTGCCTAAACCGCGCCTTTTCGCTGAGTAGCGAAGCGCAAGCGGCTGGTTAAATGGCGCAGACTTCAGGGGACTACCATGGCGAGCATTTCATCACTGGGTATCGGTTCGGGGCTGGACCTCAATGGTCTGCTTGATCAACTCGAGGCCGGCGAGCGGCAGAAGCTGTCGCCGATCACTACCCAGCAGTCCAGCTACAAGACCAAGATTTCCGCCTTCGGCCAGCTCGAGTCGGCGCTGGACAAGCTCCAGCAGGCCGTCGGCAAGCTGACCAAGACAGACGGTTTTCAAGCCGTGTCGTCCTCGGTCACCGGCGAGGGAGTAACCGCTGGCGCGCAGACGAGTGCCGTCCCAGGTAGTTATCAGGTCAGTGTGTCGCAATTGGCGCAGGCTCATTCCGTTGCCAGCGGCCAAATGAGCGATACTACCAGTGCGCTGGGGGCAACCGGGTTTACCATCACTCAGACTTCCGGCAAGGGGACGACCACCTCGATCGATCTGGCCTTGACGGGCGACGAATCCCTCGAGGATCTGCGCGACAAGATCAATGCACAGGACGGTGATGTTGGCGCATCGATTATCAACGATGGCTCGGGCTATCGTCTCGTCCTCAACGCCAAGGATACCGGTGCTGCCTCCGAGATGACGGTGGCCATGTCCGGCGCCGATGCGGCGACCAACGCCAAGTTTACATTTGATCCGAACGCTGCGGCTGGCGATATAGACAATATGTCCCAGACGGTAACGGCTCAGGATGCGGCGCTCAAGGTGAATGGTGTTGCCATTACCAGTGCGTCCAATGAGGTCGAGGAAGCCATCCAAGGCGTGACGCTGAATATTTCTTCGCTCGTAGACGAGTCGTCGCCGGCGACGGTCAAGGTGGCTCGCGATGAAGCGGGTATCAAGAAAGGCGTGCAATCCTTTGTAGATGCCTACAACTCGTTGCAGAAAAGCATCGGTTCGCTATCGTCATACGATAGTGACAGTGGCACTGCCGGCACCTTGCTGGGCGATGGCACCCTGCGCAGTGTCGAATCCCAGCTGCGACGCGTCATGAGTGGCGCCGAAGAGGGCGCGTTCAGCATGCTCTCGGACATCGGCGTCGAGTTGACCCTGGAGGGCACGCTGAAGGTCGATGACGAAAAACTTTCCGGGGCCATCAGCGATAACTTGTCGGGGCTGCAGCAGTTCTTCATGGGCAGTGGCGGAGCGGGTGAAGGGCTGGCCGGTAAGCTGGACGGTGCGCTGGGGACGATGCTGGATGACAAGGGGCTCATCGATTCCGCCACGACGGGCTACGAAGATCGTATCGATGCGCTGAAAGAGCGCTATACGCGTACCGAAGAGAGTATCAACAATACCGTCGAGCGTTACCGTCAGCAGTTTGCCCAGATGGATTCGCTGGTATCGCAGATGAATTCCACCATGAGCTATCTAAGCCAGCAGTTCGACGCCATGAAAGCACAGACATCGCAGTAACCGAACAAGGGATCAGAAACGATGAGTACAATGCGTGGCGCAAATGCTTATGCGCGCATGGGCGTGGAAACCGGCGTGATGTCGGCCAGCCCGCACCAGTTGATCGTCATGCTGTTCGACGGTGCCCAGGCGTCGCTGCGGGCGGCACGGCTGCACTTGCAGCAGGGCAACATGGCCGAGAAGGGCAAGGCGCTTTCCAAGGCGATCGACATCGTCAACAATGGGTTGTCGGCGTCGCTGGATCACGACAAGGGCGGCGAAATTGCCGGTCGGCTGGTGTCGCTCTATGACTATGTGGTGCGCTTGTTGATGCAGGCCAACTTGCATAATGATTTACAGCGGATCGATGAAGCCGCACGGCTGCTCGACGATATCGGTACTGCCTGGCGCGACATAGCGCCTGCGGCAAGGAGCTAACGACGCATGACGGCGGCAAGAGACGTGATCGCGGAATACGAGCAATTATTGTTGCGCTCGACGCAGATGCTTGGGCTGGCGCGCGAAGGTGACTGGGCGCGTCTGGTCGAGGAGGAGTCGGCGTATGTCGTGGCCGTGGAAACCCTCAAGCACAGCGACGCCAATGGTTCACTGGATGCAAGGGGCATGACCCGCAAGGCGGAAGTGCTCGAGCGTATCCTCGAGCAGGATGTGGAAACACGTCGTCGGCTCGAAGCGCGCCGCGAGGAACTCAGTGAACTGATCGGCGGCAATCGCCGCCAGCTCAATGCCAATCGCGCCTATCGTGCGGGCAGCGCTATGGCGGTGCCGATCGGACAAGGGCGTAAGTGAGCGGCGTCATCACGCCGATTATTGATACCCTGCTTCATCAGGTGCTGGGTAAGCGCAGCAGCGTGCCCAGCAACCTGGATGTCATCGAGCCGGTAAAACCGATGGCGCCGGGCAGCGCTGCGCAGGCTTTGAAGAGTGACTCACGGTTGGAGCCGGGGCGCGCTGGCGCTGCATTGCAGCCCGGATTCAAGGAAGGGGAGCCCTCGACACCGCGGCAGATGCCCGTGGTTCCATCATCGACAGCAACGCATTTCAGTCCGGCAGCCCGCACCATTGCCGATATCCTGGTCAAGTTTCCCGCCCCCCCTTCGGTCATTTCACCGGCAACGTCCCTGCTGGCCAAGCCGGATACCGCCAACGTGCCGTTGCTGGCGGCTAGCCTGCAAGACAGTATTGAAAGCAGTGGTCTATTCTACGAGTCGCGTCTTGCCCGCTGGTTTCGTGGTGAGCTTCCGCGTGCCGTTCTGATGCGCGAGCCGCAGATGCAGTTACAGGGCGGTGTGCTGCCGGATGGAGGCGGGCGAACGTCGCGGGGCGCTATGCCAGCTTTGGCACAATCGCGCCTGATGCCGATGACGGCCCAGCGGGGTGAAGGGCCGTCGCCCTTGACGCCGCCGGGGCCTGCCACATCGGTGGCAAATGGAGCCGCCAGTGGCCCAGCGGCGGCGGCAACGCCTGGCGTCGAAGCGATGCGTACGGCAGCCGAGGCCGGATCGGCTCGGGACGTGGACCCTGCCCGCCCTCTTGAATCCGCCGATGAGACGTTACAGCGTGTGGTCCGTCATCAACTCGAGCTATTGGTGACGCCGATCCTGCGTTGGGAAGGCGATATCTGGTCGGGGCTATTCATGGCGCTGACACTGCAATTTCCGGCGGGACTTCAGGAGCGCGATGCCCGGGGCGAGCAGGAGGGCGACGGTGAATTGCCCTGGCATAGCCGGATCAGCCTGCAGCTTGCCAACCTGGGTGAGCTCGATGTGCAGCTGCAATTACGCAACCGTTCCTTGTCGTTGGCCATTCATGCCGATCAGCAGGATTCCCTGGACGCCTTGAAGCGTTCTCAGACGACGTTCGAGGAGCGCTTGTATCGGTGCGGTTTCGAGAGTGTCCGCGTCAGTGTCCTGCCGGGCACTGCCGCGGATGACGCCTCCGATGGCCAGGTGAACGGCGAGAGATCCATCTCATGAGTCATGGGCGAGACTCCGATGGCCGTCGTCAGGCCGTGGCGCTGGCTTACCGGGATGGCGATCAGGCGCCGCATGTCATCGCCAAGGGTTATGGCGAACTGGCCGAGCGAATCGTCGCCGAGGCCAGTCGCCAAGGTATCTTCGTGCACGACGCGCCGGAACTGGTCGGTCTGCTCATGCAGATCGACCTCGATGAGCGTATCCCTCCCATGCTTTATCAAGTCATCGCCGAGTTGCTGGTCTGGGTCCATGAACTCGATCAGGGCGTCGCAAATAAACGACAACTTCGTTGAAGGTGTTACACGATTTCAACGAAGTGCTACGTCGAGACGCTTTTTGTATCTTCCGTATCCCAAATAAATCGCATTTAACCGGCAAATCGCTTTTTGGAGCAATCACTTAACATTCGGTTACTTAAGTAGTTCTATACGCTGCTGACAGAATTAAGTTTCTACTCATCAATGTTGAAGTTCGTCATAAAAACGCCTCACAATATAGTTACGATAAATGACGAATCGGACGCTATGTTGGTCCGGATCGATAAAAAGTCGGTGGCCTAGACCCATCGACACTACGTAACGCAACGCAGGGAATGTTTCATGACGATGCCGATCGATAGCCTCCTGAGCGACATTCAGGATACCAACCTCTCCTATTTGCTGCTGGTCCAGCGATTGCTCAACGAGGACCGGGCCACCGCCATGTTCAGGCTCAAGCTCGACGAGCCGATGGCCGACTTGCTGGCCTCGCTGTCGGTCAAGCAGCTTAGCCAGCTTGCGCGCTCCAACCAGCTGCTGTGCCGGCTGTGCTTCGACGAGCCCGAGCAGCTCACCCGCCTTATCGAGGATCCGCGCGACCAGGGGCTGGGTCAGATCCATGCCGCGTTGTCGATGGCATCGCCATCGCCAACGCGACAGCCAAGCGCCTTCCCCGTTCGCATGAGTCGGAGGTGAGTCATGGCTGACAAGAGCCTGGTTACAGAGATGCATCAGGTACAGATGGCCATCGAGTTGATTGAACTCGGCGCTCGCCTGCAAGTATTGGAAACCGAGACCGATCTCAGCCGTGCCCGTTTGATCAAGCTATACAAGGAAGTTCGTGGCATGTCGCCGCCCAAGGGCATGCTGCCATTTTCCACCGACTGGTTCATTACCTGGCTGCCCAACATTCATTCTTCGCTTTTCTACAATATCTATCAGCGCTTGATTGAAGATCACGACTGCGAACGCATGGGGGCCTTCGTTCGCGCCTTTCGCCTCTACCTCGAACAGCTCTCCCTGGAAAGCGCCGAACCGGTGCTCGGCCTGACCCGGGCCTGGACGCTGGTGCGCTTCTTCGAAAGCGATCTGCTCGAACTGTGCGAATGTACCAGCTGCCAGGCAAGCTTCGTCGTGCATGCGCATACCCCCGCCCAATCGTTCGTCTGCGGTATCTGTCAGCCGCCATCGCGCGCCGGCAAGACGCGCAAGCGCCGTGAAGCTACTGCCCATGCCCCGGCCAGGCAGGCCGACCAGCTGACCATAACGGCGCTGGTCGAACTCGAGGAGGCGGCCGATAGGCGAAGCGCCTGATAGCGGATTTTCTCGCCATTCTCTTGGGCTACCGGCTCAAGCTACCGGGGCCTCTGCCGATAACAGGTTAGAGGCCCCGGTTCTTTTCAGGCGAAGGAAGTTAATGTGTTAATTACCCTTGGTTATCTTATTGTTCTTGGCTCCGTATTCGGGGGCTACTGGATGATTGGCGGGTACTTGGGCGCCCTCTATCAGCCGCCCGAAATCCTCATGATCGTCGGAGCAGCCATGGGGGCCTTCGTGGCGTCCAACAACGGCAAGGCGATCAGGGCAACCTTACGCTCTTTCTCCAAGCTCAAGCGTACCAACAAGTACAACAAGGCCATGTACATGGAGTTGCTGGCCTTGCAGTACAAGCTGCTTTCCAGGGCGCGCCGCGACGGCATGCTGGCAATCGAACGCGATATCGACGATCCGCAAAACAGTGCGCTGTTCGGCGAATACCCCAGGCTGCTCGGCGATCCAATGCTCATGGCCTTCTTGACCGATTACCTGCGCTTGATGGTCAGCGGCAACATGGATCCCTTCGAGATCGATGCGCTCATGGAACACGAAATCGAGACCTTCCAGCACGAAGCCGAAATTCCCTCCCACGCGTTGCATGCGGTCGGCGATGGCCTGCCGGCATTCGGTATCGTCGCCGCGGTCATGGGCGTGGTGTACGCGCTGGGCTCCGCCGATCAGGGCGCGGGCGAGATGGGTATCCTGATCGCCAATGCGCTGGTCGGTACCTTTCTGGGCATTCTGCTGGCCTATGGCTTCATCAACCCGTTGGCCGGGCGGATCCTGCATCAGGTCACCGAAGCGGTGAAGATGCTGCAGTGCATTCGAGTCACGCTGATGGCGAGCCTCAATGGCTACGCGCCGCAGCTGGCGGTGGAGTTCGGGCGCAAGGCGCTGTTCACCGCCGAACGGCCGACGTTCGATGAACTGGAAGATCATGTGCGCTCGACCAAGAATTCTACGGGTGGCTCATGAGTGACCATCGGCCAATTATCGTCAAGCGCAAGAAGGTAAAGGCCAAGGGGCATCATGGCGGTTCCTGGAAGATCGCCTACGCCGACTTCATGACCGCGCTGATGGCCTTGTTCCTGGTGCTATGGATTCTCTCCACGGCGAGCGAATCGGAGCTGGCGAGCATTGCCGAATATTTCCGCACGCCCTTGCCGGTAGCGATGGCGGGCGGCGACAAGTCGACGGCGAGTACCAGCGCGATTCCCGGCGGCGGTCCCGATCCTAAATACAGCGAGGGTGAGCGCCAGCGCATCGATACGCGTCTGCAGACCCGGCCCAGCGACGAGCAGCGTCGCCTGCTGGGCCTGGAGCGGCGTATCGAATCGGTAATCCAGAGTAAGCCTCAATTGCGCGATCTACGCTCGCAGCTACGCATGGAAATGACTCCCGAGGGATTGCGCATCCAGATCGTCGATACCGATAGGCGGCCGATGTTCAAGTTGGGTAGCGACCAGGTCGAGGATTACATGCGCGACATCCTTCGGGCGATTGCCCCGGTGCTCAATGAATTGCCCAACCGGATAAGTCTGAGTGGGCACACCGACAGTCTGCCGTATGTCGGCGGCGAGCAGGGCTACAGCAACTGGGAGCTGTCCACCGATCGTGCCAATGCCTCGCGGCGGGAACTGGTGGCCGGCGGCCTGGATGCCGACAAATTGCTGCGCGTGGCCGGCATGGGCTCGCGGGTGCCATTGAATGCGCAGGACACCACGGACCCGATCAATCGCCGCATCAGCATCGTGGTGCTGGACCGCGAGACCGCCGATGCCATCGAATTCCAGAGCGGCCATGCTAGCCCGGTTGTGCCGAAAACCCGGGCATCCATTCTGCCCGAAGAGCTGAATACTGTGCCCGCTTTGAACCCGGGATTGCCTGTCGCTGAGCAAGCGCCCAATGACCCTTTGACCCGAGTGGATTAGCGCATGGATATCACTGATTTCTATGACACCTTTTTCGAAGAGGCCGAGGAGCTCCTGAGCGACATGGAGCGCCACCTGCTGGATTTGGATGTCGACGACCCCGACCCCGAACTGCTCAACGCGATCTTTCGCGCCGCGCATTCCATCAAGGGTGGGGCGGGAACCTTCGGCTTCGTCGTGCTGCAGGAAACCACCCATATCCTCGAGAACCTGCTTGACCATACCCGGCGGGGCGAGCTGACCCTGCGTCGGGACATTGTCGATACCTTTCTGGAAGCGAAGGATATGTTGCACGAACAGATGGACGCCTATCGCAACGGCGTGGAGCCCGACCCGGTGGCCTTCGCGCGTATCTGCAATACGCTGAAGCAACTGGCGCTCGCTGAGCTGGGCAAGTCGATGGGCGAGTCCATCGCCCCGGCTCAGGTTGCGAGCGGGCCCGTGGTTGCAGCGACCGTCAGCACTGCCGGCGACGAAGCGGAGCCTGGCGCAGCGACGGACGAAGCCGACACGAATGACGGCGATGCGCAGAACGCCGACGAGGTGCTGCGTGTATCGTTGCTCGGCGTCGGCGAGAAGGATCGCCAACTGCTGGTCGAAGAGCTTGGTCAACTGGGCACGATTCTCTCCCAGCAGGGCGACGCCAAACGCTACGACGTCGAGCTGAGCGCGAGCATCAGCGCCGAGGATATCGAGGCAGTCATGTGCTTTATCGTCGAGCCCGAGCAGTTGGCCATCGAACGTGTCGCCAAGACGGCGCCCAACGATGCGTCCAAGGCGCTGGTTTCAGCGCAGCCCGAGCCGTCCGACCAAGCCAGCGACAAGCCGGCCGAGCAGCCCGTAGACACGTCGGCAGCGGTTGAAACCGACGCGACGCCCAGGCCCGCCAAGCCCACCGAAAGCAAGGCGCCCGCGGCCAAGAGCAAGGCCAACGAGTCGAGCTCGATCCGCGTTCCGGTCGACAAGGTCGACCAGATCATCAATCTGGTCGGCGAGCTGATCATCACCCAGGCGATGCTCGACCAGACCGCCAGCGAAATCGACGGCGTGACGCACAGCTCGCTGCACAATGGGCTCAACCTGCTGCAGCGCAACGCCCGCGACCTGCAGGAAGCGGTCATGTCGATCCGCATGATGCCCATGGATTACGTGTTCAGTCGCTTTCCACGGCTGGTTCGCGATCTTGCCGCCAAGCTCGGCAAGGACATCGAGCTGATCACCGAAGGCAAGTCCACCGAACTCGACAAGAGCTTGATCGAGCGCATCATCGATCCGCTCACGCACCTGGTGCGCAACAGTCTCGATCATGGCATCGAGATGCCCGACGCCCGTGAAGCGGCGGGCAAGCCGCGCGGCGGCAGACTGACGCTTTCGGCACAGCACCAGGGCGGCAATATCCTGATCGAGGTCATCGACGATGGCGCGGGTCTGTCGCGCCAGAAGATTCTCGCCAAGGCGGCAAGCAACGGCATCGCCGTCTCCGACGGCATGAGCGACGACGACGTCTGGCAGTTGATCTTCGCGCCGGGATTCTCGACCGCCGAACAGGTCAGCGACGTTTCCGGACGTGGCGTGGGCATGGACGTGGTCAAGCGCAACATCCAGGCGATGGGCGGTCATGTCGAGATCATGTCCCGCGAGGGCCGTGGCACCACGACGCGCATCGTATTGCCGCTGACCCTGGCGATTCTCGACGGCATGTCGATCAAGGTCGGCGAGGAGATGTTCATCCTGCCGCTGGGGGCGGTACTCGAGTCGCTGCAGCCATCCCGCGACGAGCTGTATTCGATGGCCGGCGACGATCTGCTGCTCAAGGTGCGCGACGAGTACCTGCCGGTGATCGCCCTGCATCACGTGCTTGACGTGGCCGGTGCGCGTACCGACATCACCGAAAGCATCGTGGTGATCGTGCAGGGCGAGGGGCGTCGTTACGCCCTGGTCGTCGACGATCTGGTCGGCCAGCAGCAGGTCGTAGTCAAGAATCTCGAAACCAATTACCGCAAGGTGCCGGGGATTTCCGCGGCGACCATTCTCGGTGATGGCAGCGTCGCATTGATCCTGGACATCGCCGATCTCCATCGTCTCAGCCGGCGCAAGAGCACACCGCGCTCTGCCGTCACCAACACGCCTATTCAAGAGGTGATTCCGTCATGACCACCGTTACCCAAACTGTCTCGCCGACCGACAAGGCGCAGAACGCTGACGCCCATAGCCGCGAATTCCTGGTGTTCTCGCTGGGCAGCGAAGAATATGCCGTGGACATTCTCAAGGTTCAGGAGATCCGCGGTTACGAGAACGTCACGCGCATCGCCAATGCCCCCGATTTCATCAAAGGCGTGACCAACCTGCGCGGCGTGATCGTGCCGATCGTCGATCTGCGCATCAAGTTCCACCTCGACAACGTCGAGTATGGCGGCCAGACCGTGGTCATCGTGGTCAATGTCGGTGAGCGCATCGTCGGCATCGTGGTCGACGGCGTCTCCGACGTGATGACTCTGACTCCCGAGCAGATCAAGCCGGCGCCCGAGTTCGGCGTGACGCTGTCCTCGGATTATCTGAGTGGCCTGGGTAGCCTCGAAGACCGCATGCTGGTACTCGTCGACATCGACAAGCTGCTCACCAGCGAGGAAATGGCCCTGGTCGATAGCGTCAAGAAGTGATCGTCCTGGAACGCTTCTGACAGTAGAAGAACGACCTCGAGAGCCCGATCGACTCGGGCTTTCGAAACGCTGTATGTCGGTTCACACGTCAAGCCCCCGTTCGCGCAGAGCAACGGGGGCTTTTGTTCGAGCGCTGCATGCCGTTCACGGCTTGCATTCAGCGCTTAGGCGACTCCTTGCCTGACCCGCGATAACCCGCCCGCACTATCAAGGATCCGTCGTGTCTGCCGATAGCTTTCTATACCAGGGCCTGACGACAGGCATGGCGTCGATCAGCCTGTTCGCCATTACTAAAGACGCTCGCGCCAGGCCGCGAGTTGGCCACGGCCGAGTCGTAACGTGGCCATTCAACTCGGGCGCTTGTTGATTAAAACGATAGAAAGCAGGGGAACCATGAAGCTACTCGATAACATGACCGTCAAGGTCAGCTGGCTGCTGGTATTGATGGTGTTCAGTGCATTGCTGGTGGGCGTCAGTGCGCTGGGCTGGTACGCCGTGCAGTACAGCCAGCAGGCGTTGGGCACGCTGAATCGTGTCAATGTCGAACAGCAAGCGACTCTCAATCGGGTCAACAGTCAACTGCTCAATCTGCGCTTGACCATTCAGAACGAATACGCACGGATGACCGGTTCGACCTGGGGATCGCAGGCATCCCAGCTCGATTCATTGCCGGCCCGGCTCGACGAGGTGCGCGAGACCTTCGCACAGTTCAAGGCCATTCCGGTACAGCCCGGGCACCAGGCGCTGGTCGAAAGGATCAAGACCAACTTCCAATCCCTGGTCGATGAGGCGCTGACCCCGCAGGTGGCGGCATTGAGCGACATGGATCTTGCCGCCTACAGCGAGTTCGCAGGGCCCTTGCAGGAACTCAGCGATGCCTTCTATGACAGCGCCGTGGCCTTTTTCGGGACGGCCGAAGCCGAAGGCCGCGCGCTGTATGGCGAATTCCACAGCATGGCGGTTGCGCTGAAGGTCGCCATTGGCGTGGCGCTGATGGTGGCGCTTGCGATGATCCTGGGCGTGCTGTGGGGTATCACCAAAAACGTCATTCGCCCGCTGGAGCGTGTCGTCGCTCATTTCGAGCGGATGGCCGAGGGCGACTTGTCGGCACCCGTCGAACGCCGCGGCAGCAACGAGATCGGCAAGCTGTTCTCGGCGCTGGAACGCATGCAGGACGGGCTGTCGCGCACCGTCGGCAATGTGCGGCGCAGCAGCCAGTCGATCTATCGCGATTCGCAGAGCATCGCCAATGGCAACAATGACCTGTCGGCGCGTACCGAGCAGCAGGCTGCCTCGCTGGCCGAGACTGCCTCGAGCATGGAGCAATTGACCTCGACGGTCGACCAGAACGCCGACAATGCCCGCCAGGCCAGCCAGCTTGCCGAGAGCGCCGCCCAGACGGCCGAGCGCGGCGGCAGCGTGGTCGGTCAGGTCGTCGATACCATGCGCGATATCAGCGATAGCTCGCACAAGGTCGTCGATATCATCGATGTGATCGACTCGATCGCCTTCCAGACCAATATTCTGGCGCTCAACGCCTCGGTCGAGGCGGCGCGGGCCGGCGAGCAGGGCCGCGGCTTCGCGGTGGTCGCCGACGAAGTGCGCAACCTGGCCAGCCGCAGCGCCAGCGCCGCCAAGGAAATTCGCGGGCTGATCGAGGCCTCGGTATCGCGGGTCGATACCGGCTCGCAACTGGTCGATCAAGCCGGCAGCACCATGACCGATATCGTCACCGCCGTGCAGCGCGTCAACGACATCATGGAAGAGATTGCCGCCGCCTCGCAGGAGCAGAGCAACGGCATCGGCCAGACCAACCAGGCGATCAGCCAGATGGATCAGGTCACCCAGCAGAATGCCTCGCTGGTGCAGGAGTCGGCGCACGCCGCCGCCACGTTGGCTCAGGAGGCCGAGCGGCTGCGCGAATCCGTGGCCCAGTTTCAGCTCGCCCGGGAGCAGCAGGCCAGCGCCGAGGCCGCCACCCGGCCGTCAGCCAGGGCAGCCGCGAGCCAGGCCGCCTTGCCGGCGCGTCGTCAGGGTTCGCCCACCCCCCCAGCCAGGAGCGAGGAACTCGATTGGGAGTCGTTCTGACCCTCGGGCAACCACCATAAGCGGCATTTGTCACGCCGCAATACAAACAATCAAGGGAAGCACGCATGCGCAACAACCAGCCCATCAGCCAACGCGAATACGTGCTCGACGACGAGCACTACCTGATCTCGCGGACCGATCTCAAGGGGCGCATCACCTATGCCAACCCGGCCTTCGTCGAGGTCAGCGGCTTTGCTCGGGAGGAGCTGATCGGTGCTCCGCACAGCCTGGTGCGCCACCCGGACATGCCCGAAGCGGCGTTTGCCAATCTCTGGGAAACCCTGGAAGCCGGCGAATCCTGGCATGGCCTGGTCAAGAACCGGCGCAAGGATGGCGACCATTACTGGGTCAACGCCAGCGTCACGCCGATCTTCGAGGCGGGCGAGCTGCAGGGCTATGCCTCGGTGCGCGTCAAGGCCGAGCCCGAGGCCTGCGCCTACGCCGAACGGATCTACGCGCAGTTGCGTGCCGGCAAGAGCGGGGGAGTCAAGCTGGTGCGCGGCCAGCTTGTAAAGCGTGGCTTATGGGGGCGGCTGAAGCGCGTTCAGTTACGTTCGTTGCAAGGGCGCATGGCCAGCATCGTCGCACTGGCACTGCTGTTGTTGGCAGTGAGTGGCGGGCTGGGCCTGTATGGCGTCGACAAGGCCGGTGAGCGCACCCGGTTGCTGCAACGCGATGGGCTCGAGGATGTGGCGCGATTGCAGCAGATCGATCAGCTCACCACCCAGGGCTATCAAGTGCTCTCCAACACCGACCGCATGGCGCTGATGGATGCGCGCCTGGAGTATGCCAAGAAGCTCGAGCAGCTTTCCACCCGCGTCGGGACCATCTGGGCCGAGTTCACCGCCCGCGACGTCAATGCGACCGAACAGGTCACCGCTTTCGGCGAGCTGCTCGACAACTATCTGCAGCAGGGCCTGATGAACATGGTATCGGCGTTCAGTGGGGCGGAGGCATTCGACGCCTTCGTGGCGCTGCGCGATAACCTCGAAAGCCTGCAGGCTCAGGGGGCCGAACTATCGGCAAAGGTCAACGCGCTGATCCAGTCGAAGCAGACTGCAGCCCTCGAGATGGCCCAGCAGGCTCAGGGCGAACGACGCAAAATGATGATCTTCCAGGGCGCGTTGCTTGCGCTAGGCATGTTGTTACTGCTGGTCATGGGAGCGCTGAGCGTGCGCGCGATTCGTCGTCCGCTCAAGGAGTCGATGCAATTCACTCAGCAGATTTCCGCCGGCAACCTTGGCGCCACCCTGCCGGAGAAACGAAGCGGCGAGATGGGTCGTCTGATGAGCGCACTGGACATCATGCGCAAGAGCCTGGCGAGCATCGTCAAGGATGTCGATCGCAGTGTGGGCATCGTGCGCCCGGCGTCGCGGGACATCGCCGATGGCAACGAGGATCTGTCGTCGCGCACCGAGCAGCAGGCCGCGTCGCTGCAGGAAACCGCCTCGAGCATGGAGCAGATGACCGCCACGGTGAAGCAGAACGCCTCCAATGCCCGCGAGGCCAGTGGCCTGTCGAGCAACGCCGCGAGCTCGGTGCGCGAGAGCGGCGAGGTGATGAACGAGGTGGTCGACACCATGGGCCGGATCACCGACAGCTCGCGCAAGGTTTCCGAGATCATCGGGGTGATCGACTCGATCGCCTTTCAGACCAACATCCTGGCGCTCAACGCCTCGGTCGAGGCGGCGCGGGCCGGCGAGCAGGGCCGCGGCTTCGCGGTGGTCGCCAGCGAAGTGCGCAACCTGGCCGGGCGCAGCGCCGACGCCGCCCGCGAGATCCGCGCGTTGATCGACGGTTCCGCCCAGGAGATCGACAGCGGTGCGGCGCTGGTCAAGCGCGCCGAGCGCTCGATCGAGAGCGTGGTCGGCGCGGTGCTCAAGGTCAACGACATCATGGGCGAGATCGCCTCGGCCTCCGACGAGCAGACCGGCGGCATCGACCAGATCAACCAGGCGATCGCCCAGATGGACGAGGTGACCCAGCAGAACGCCGAACGCGTGCAGAGTTCGGCGCGTGCGGCGCAAAGCCTCGATGAGCAAGTGAGCAGGCTGGCCGACGCGGTGGCGGTGTTGCGCCTGGCGGGCAGCGGCAAGGAGAGCGTCGATCGGGCGAGTCGCTTCAAGGCGGCTCAGGCGCGTCGCCAGGTCGATCAGCCAACGCTGTCCGCGCCGACCGCATCCAAGCGACAAGCGTCATCACCCGTCGTCAACGACGAGCAGGAATGGGCAGCCTTCTAGGCAAGACGATAACAATAATCGGCTCGCCCCCACGGCAACAACTTAGCAGGGAATATCCAGGCCATGCGCAATAACGAACCCGTTACTCAACACGAATACGTGCTCGACGACGAGCACTACCTGATCTCGCGGACCGATCTCAAGGGGCGCATCACCTATGCCAACCCGGCCTTCGTCGAGGTCAGCGGCTTTGCCCGGGAGGAGCTGATCGGTGCTCCGCACAGCCTGGTGCGCCACCCGGACATGCCCGAAGCGGCGTTTGCCAATCTCTGGGAAACCCTGGAAGCCGGCGAATCCTGGCATGGCCTGGTCAAGAACCGGCGCAAGGATGGCGACCATTACTGGGTCAACGCCAGCGTCACGCCGATCTTCGAGGCGGGCGAGCTGCAGGGCTATGCCTCGGTGCGCGTCAAGGCCGAGCCCGAGGCCTGCGCCTACGCCGAACGGATCTACGCGCAGTTGCGTGCCGGCAAGAGCGGGGGAGTCAAGCTGGTGCGCGGGCAGATCGTGCGCCGCGGGATGATCGGTTGGCTGAGCCGGGTACGCCTGCGCTCGCTGCAGGGGCGCATGGCGACGATGATCGCGCTGGCGGTGCTGTTGCTGGTGGCCAGTGGCGCGTTGGGCCTCTACGGTCTGCAAACCTCGGCTGAGCGCCTGCAGTCGGTCAACGACAACGGCCTCAAGGACGTCGCCCGGTTGCAGCGGATCGATCAATTGATGAACCGTGGTCGGTCGATGCTGGCTGGTCCGGTGAGCAACCCCATGGCCGGTGGCTTCGAGGACACGGTCGCCAAGGTCGAGGAGATGGCCGTGGAGATCGACGCGGTGTGGGACAACTACATGGCTCGTGAAGTCAACCAAACCCAAGAGGCGGCGACGTTCGCCGAAGGGCTTGAAAATTACCTCGAGGCGGGATTGCTGGCGACCACTCAGAGCCTGACCGACGGCGAGTCCTATCAGGCCTACCTGGCCTATAACGATGTGCTGAAACCGGAAGGCGAGCGGTTGAGTGCCATTGTCAGCGGCCTGGTCTCGGCCAAGCAGGAGGCGGCCCAGGCATTGGTCGAGCAGGCTCGAAAGATCAAGGAGCGGATCATTGCCGCCCAGCTGATCCTGGGTCTGGTGGGGTTGTTGCTGTTGATCGTCATGGGGGCCATGAGCATGCGCGCGATACGCCGGCCGCTCAATGAATCCAAGCGTTTCACCTTGCAGATTTCCGCCGGCAATCTGGCGGCGACCATGCCTGGCAATCGCAACGACGAGATCGGCGAACTGATGGCCTCGCTGAACATCATGCGTCTGAGCCTGGCGAGCATCGTCAAGGATGTCGATCGCAGTGTGGGCATCGTGCGCCCGGCGTCGCGGGACATCGCCGATGGCAACGAGGATCTGTCGTCGCGCACCGAGCAGCAGGCCGCGTCGCTGCAGGAAACCGCCTCGAGCATGGAGCAGATGACCGCCACGGTGAAGCAGAACGCCTCCAATGCCCGCGAGGCCAGCGGCTTGTCGAGCAACGCCGCGAGCTCGGTGCGCGAGAGCGGCGAGGTGATGAACGAGGTGGTCGACACCATGGGCCGGATCACCGACAGCTCGCGCAAGGTTTCCGAGATCATCGGGGTGATCGACTCGATCGCCTTCCAGACCAACATCCTGGCGCTCAACGCCTCGGTCGAGGCGGCGCGGGCCGGCGAGCAGGGCCGCGGCTTCGCGGTGGTCGCCAGCGAAGTGCGCAACCTGGCCGGGCGCAGCGCCGACGCCGCTCGCGAGATCCGCGCGCTGATCGACGGTTCCGCCCAGGAGATCGACAGCGGTGCGGCGCTGGTCAAGCGCGCCGAGCGCTCGATCGAGAGCGTGGTCGGCGCGGTGCTCAAGGTCAACGACATCATGGGCGAGATCGCCTCGGCCTCCGACGAGCAGACCGGCGGCATCGACCAGATCAACCAGGCGATCGCCCAGATGGACGAGGTGACCCAGCAGAACGCCGAACGCGTGCAGAGTTCGGCGCGTGCGGCGCAAAGCCTCGATGAGCAAGTGAGCAGGCTGGCCGACGCGGTGGCGGTGTTGCGCCTGGCGGGCAGCGGCAAGGAGAGCGTCGATCGGGCGAGTCGCTTCAAGGCGGCCGAGCGCCGTCGCGAACTCAGCCATGCGACTTCGGAAAGCGCTGCCTCGTCAGCGAAGCCGGCCAGGACTCCAGCGCGCCTCGCCGGCAGTGAATCCGAATGGGAGGCCTTTTGAACAGCCGAGTGGACTATTCCGACAAGCTGGGTGCCGTCATGGCAGGGAGCGCCACGAGCGCTTCCCTGGAGCGCGATCTGACCATGACCGATACGGACTTCGATCGCGTGCGCAAGCTGATCTATCAGCGCGCCGGCATCGTCTTGGCGGAGCACAAGCGCGAGATGGTCTACAGCCGCCTCGCGCGGCGCTTGCGCCACCACAAGCTGACGCTGTTCTCGGAGTATCTGGCGCGCCTCGAGCGTCAGCCCGACTCCAAGGAGTGGGAGGCCTTCACCAATGCGCTGACCACCAACCTGACGGCATTTTTCCGCGAAGCGCATCACTTTCCGCTGCTCGCCAACCATGTGGCGGCCAGTACGGCGCCGGTGCGTATCTGGTGCGCGGCGGCCTCGACCGGCGAGGAGCCGTATTCCATCGCCATGACGCTGCACGAGGCGTTGGGGACGCGTGCCCGCGAGGCGCGAATCGTGTCCACCGACATCGATACCGAGGCGTTGGCCAAGGCCCGTGAGGCAGTCTATCCCCTCGAGCAGGTGCTCAAGTTGAGCGAGGCGCGGCGCAAGCAGTTCTTCCTGCGCGGCGGTGGCGCTCGCGCCGGCCTGGCGCGAATACGTCCCGAGCTGACTGCCCTGGTCGAACTGCGCCAGCTCAACCTGTTGGCGCCGAACTGGGGGCTGGATGGCGGCTTCGATGCGATTTTCTGCCGCAACATCATGATCTATTTCGACAAGCAGACCCAGGCGAAAATCCTCGAGCGTTTCGTGCCATTGCTCAAGCCCAACGGACTGCTGTTTGCCGGCCATTCCGAGAATTTTTCCTACATCAGCCAGGCGTTCCGGCTGCGCGGCCAGACCGTCTACGAGTTGGCTTCGCAACCCTCAAGTCGTCCATCGGCAAGCCGATAACACCAAGACTATGGTAATCCCCCGAGCGGCGTGTCCGCTCGGGGGAAGGAAAGGAGAGAGCCC
Organism: Halomonas sp. IOP_31; assembly: GCF_021151495.1. Classification (NCBI taxonomy): domain Bacteria; kingdom Pseudomonadati; phylum Pseudomonadota; class Gammaproteobacteria; order Oceanospirillales; family Halomonadaceae; genus Halomonas; species Halomonas sp. IOP_31. The sequence goes on from NZ_JAIRBP010000012.1 coordinate 24,464, forward strand.
TTGAGCGCCCCCAGGATCAAGGTACTGTGTGTCGATGACTCGGCGCTGATCCGTGACCTGATGAGCGAGATCATCAACTCGCAATCGGACATGGAAGTCGTGGCGACAGCGCCCGACCCGCTGGTGGCACGTGACCTGATCAAACGCACCAATCCCGACGTGCTGACGCTGGACGTGGAAATGCCGCGCATGGATGGGCTCGATTTTCTCGAGCGCCTGATGCGGCTGCGTCCGATGCCGGTATTGATGGTCTCGTCGCTCACCCAGGCGGGCTCCGAGATCACCCTGCGCGCGCTGGAGCTGGGGGCCGTGGACTTCGTTTCCAAGCCGCAACTGGGCATCCGCAGCGGCATGCTCGACTACAGCGAGATGATCGCCGACAAGATTCGCGCCGCCGCCCGCTCGCGTCCGCGCGCTGGGCGCCGCCAGCAGGACGCACCGGCCGAGCCGATCAGGGCGCCGTTCATCTCCAGCGAGAAGCTGATCATCATCGGCGCCTCGACCGGCGGCACCGAGGCGATCCGCCATGTGCTCGAGCCGCTGCCGGCCAATACCCCGGCGATTTTGATCACCCAGCACATGCCGGGCGGTTTCACCCGCTCGTTCGCCGAACGCCTCGACCGGCTGTGCCGGATCAGCGTCAAGGAGGCCGAGGACGGCGAGCGGGTGTTGCCCGGCCACGCCTACATCGCCCCTGGCGATCGCCATCTCAAGCTTTCGCGTAGCGGCGCCAACTATGTGGTGGCGCTCGACGACGGCGAACCGGTCAATCGCCACCGCCCCTCGGTGGACGTGCTGTTCAACTCGGCGGCCAAGAACGCCGGGCGCAATGCGATCGGCGTGATTCTCACCGGCATGGGCAAGGATGGCGCCGCGGGGCTGCTGGACATGCGCAAGGCCGGCGCCCATACGCTGGCCCAGAGCGAAGCGACCTGCGTGGTTTACGGCATGCCCCGCGAAGCGGTCGCGGTGGGTGGCGCCGTCGAAACCGTCGATCTGGAGCAGATGGCGAGCAAGATCATGCAGCAGGTGGCGTCCTCGGGACGTGCCCAACGCGTCTGACGCCGTGCGCCGCCAAGCCTCAACGTTAATCAAGCTGCAACGTCAATAATGCCGAAACTGAAGAGAGCCCTATGAAACGCCTGTTCGCCAACCTGTCCATTAGTTCGTTGCTGAGTGTCGCCGTGGTGACCTTCGGCGTGCTGATCCTGATCATCGCTACATTGGGTTATCGGACCGATCGCATCAGCGAAGCCTCGATCGCTACGCTGAACCGGATCAACGTCGAGCAGCTCAACGAGATCGGCCGCGCCGAATCGCTGATGCTCTACAGTCGCATGCGCACCAACGATGTCGTCTCCGAGCGCATGATGGGGCGCTTCGCCGAAGCCAAGGGCTATCTCGGCGAGGCCAGGGGGTATCTCGAGCGCGCCCGGGCGCGCTTCGCCAATTTCGCGGCGGTGCCCAAGACCGACGCCGGAAAGCCGTATACCGTGCCGCTCGAAACCAACATGACGGCGCTGTTCGACAACCTCGTGGGGCAGATGACCGCGCTCGAACAACTCGACATGGAGACCTTCGATGCGCTCAAGGCGCAAGAAAGTTCCCTTAGCGCAGCTTTCGACCAGGCGATGACCGATTTCGTGGGCTATGCCGGCAAGCGTGGTGATCAGGTCGTCAGCGACTATTACTTCGAGATCCGGCAAAGCGAGCTGATCGGCCTGGGCGTGGTGGTCTTCGCGTTGCTGTTGCTCGCCGCGCTGCGCCTGGGGCTGGCGCGCCTGGTGGTTGGGCCGCTGCGCGAGGCGGTCGAGCATTTCCAGCGCATCGCCAAGGCGGATCTGTCCCACGAGATCGCCGCGACGACGCGCAACGAGATCGGCCAGCTGTTCGCCGCCATGCGCGACATGCAGCAGGGTCTTTCCAAGACCGTGCGCACGGTGCGCGACAGCAGTGGCTCGATTTATCTGGGCACCCGCGAGATCGCCGGCGGCAACACCGACCTGTCTTCACGCACCGACCAGCAGGCGGCTTCGATCGCCGAGACCGCGGCGAGCATGGAAGAGCTGACCGCGACCGTCAAGCAGAACGCCGACAATGCCCGCCAGGCCAGCACGCTGGCCAACGAGGCGTCGTCGACGGCCGGGCGCGGCGGCGAGGTGGTCGATCAGGTGATCACCACCATGCAGGGGATTTCCGCGAGTTCCAAGCAGATCGCCGATATCACCGGGGTGATCGATTCGATCGCCTTCCAGACCAATATTCTTGCGCTCAATGCCTCGGTCGAGGCGGCCCGGGCCGGCGAGCAGGGACGGGGCTTCGCGGTGGTCGCCGGCGAAGTGCGCAACCTGGCGAGCCGCAGTGCGTCGGCGGCCAAGGAGATCCGCGAATTGATCGACGGCTCGGTCACCCAGGTCAAGCAGGGCTCGACGCTGGTCGAAGAAGCCGGCACCACCATGCGCGATGTCGTATCCGCGGTGCGCCGGGTGACCGACATCATGGACGAGATCTCGGCGGCCTCGCAGGAACAGAGCGATGGTATCACCCAGGTCGGGACCGCCGTCTCGCAGATGGACGAGGTCACTCAGCAGAATGCGGCACTGGTTCAGCAGGCCGCCGCCGCCGCCGCCTCGCTGGAAGAACAGGCCGATCGGCTGGAGCAGGCTGTAGCGCTGTTCCGCCTGGCCGACGACGGCCGGGCGGAACAGCGTGCCGCTGGCGCCACACCGGCGCTGCCGCAGGCTGGCGTCACACCCGGCCAGACACCAGCCGCCCGTCGTTCCGCCAAGCCCGAGCCGTTGCTCGAGAGCGAAGACGACTGGCAGGAATTCTGACAACGCGTTGCCCAAACCCGATTGAGATGAGGAAGCAAGATGGCCGACAAGAACATGAGCATCCTGGTGGTGGACGATTTTCCCACCATGCGCCGTATCGTGCGTAGCCTGCTCAAGGAGCTGGGCTACACCAACGTCGAGGAGGCCGAGGACGGCCAGGACGCGCTGGGCAAGTTGCGTGCCGGTGGCTTCGAGTTCGTGGTTTCCGATTGGAACATGCCCAATCTGGATGGCCTCGAGATGCTCAAGCAGATCCGCGCCGACGATGCGCTCAAGTCGCTGCCGGTGCTGATGGTGACGGCCGAGGCGAAGAAGGAAAACATCATTGCCGCCGCCCAGGCAGGCGCCAACGGTTATGTCGTCAAGCCCTTCACCGCGGCCACGCTGGAAGAAAAGCTCAACAAGATTTTCGAAAAGCTGGGCAAATAAGACCAATTTCGTGGAGGAGGGCAAGCAATGAGCGTTCAAGCGCAGCATGCCGGCACTCAGCAGGGTGAGGACCTGGTCCAGCGGATCGGGCAGGTGACGCGCATGTTGCGAGACAGCATGCGGGAACTGGGACTGGACAAGGAGATCGAGAAGGCCGCCGAGGCGATCCCCGACGCGCGCGATCGGCTGAGCTACGTGGCGACGATGACCGAGCAGGCCGCCGAGCGGGCGCTCAACGCCATCGACCGTGCCCAGCCGATCCAGGATGCATTGGAAAGTCGTGCCGAGGAACTCGACACGCGCTGGGCGCAGTGGTTCGCCGAGCCCAAGGAGCTCGACGAGGCCAAGGAGCTGGTGGTCGATACGCGTGCCTATCTGAGCGCGGTGCCTGCACAGACGCGCGCGACCAATGCCGAACTGCTCGAGATCATGATGGCCCAGGATTTTCAGGACCTGACCGGCCAGGTGATCAAGCGCATGATGGACATGATCAAGGAGATCGAGAACCAGCTCGTTCAGGTGTTGCTGGATAACGTGCCGGACAGTCAGGATCGCCAGGAACTGCGCAAGACGCTGGTCAACGAGCGCGAGACCTCGCTGCTCAACGGGCCGCAGATCAAGTCCGAAGGCACTGACGTGGTCAGCGACCAGGGCCAGGTCGACGACTTGCTGGACTCGCTGGGCTTCTGATCCGTCAGGCGGTGGCCAGCGACCGTTGCGCTGTCGTGGCCTGACCCTTGCGCTCTTGAATAGCCTGCCGCGCGACAATCGTGGATTAACGCCCGATTCGTCGCGCTTTTTGCGTGTTTGTTGACTGCCGCCCCCGCGCAGAATAAGCCTCGTTAGAATTTTGCCGAAAACCCGGCGCGGGGACCATGGCCGACAACAGCAGCGACGAGGAAAAGACCGAAGACCCCACGCCGCGACGCCTGGAAAAGGCGCGGGAGGAGGGGCAGGTTGCACGCTCGCGCGAACTTTCCACCTTCCTGATGCTGCTTGGCGGCGTCATCGGCCTGTGGACGATGGGCGGCATGCTTTACGATCAGCTCGGGCTGGTCATGGAACAATCGTTCATTTTCGATCGCGGCATCACTTTCGACACGGCGCGGATGATGTCCAGTGTCTGGGTGCTCGGCAGCAACACGCTATTCGCGCTGATCCCGTTGTTTCTGCTGCTGGCGGTCATTGCGATCGTCGCCCCCGCGCTGCTCGGCGGCTGGCTGATTTCCGGCAAGTCGCTGCAACCCAAGTTTTCCAAGCTCAACCCCGCGAAGGGGTTGAAGAAGATGGTCTCGACCCAGGCGCTGGCCGAACTGGCCAAGGCCGTCGCCAAGTCGCTGCTCACCGGCAGCGTGGCGTTCGTCTTCCTGTGGTACAAGCGCGACGAGTTCCTGGGACTGATGAACCAGCCGGTCCAGCAGGCCTTCTATCACGCCATGCAGCTGACGGCGATATGCAGCGGCTTGATCGTGCTGTCGCTGGTGGTGGTGATTCTGATCGATGTGCCTTATCAGTTGTGGAGTCACAACAAGCAACTGCGCATGACCAAGGACGAGATCAAGAAGGAGCACAAGGAATCCGAAGGCGACCCGCAGGTCAAGGGTCGCATCCGCCAGCAGCAGCAGGCGATGGCGCGCGGGCGGATGATGAGCAAGGTGCCCGAGGCCGACGTGATCGTCACCAACCCCACGCATTATGCGGTCGCGCTGAGCTATCGCGACAGCGATATGGGGGCGCCGCGGGTCGTCGCCAAGGGCGCCGATGCGGTGGCCGCGCGCATCCGCGAGATCGGCGACGAGCACCGCATTCCGCGCCTGGAGGCCCCGCCACTGGCGCGGGCGCTGTACCGGCATGTCGATCTCGACCGGGAGATCCCGGCCGATCTGTACACCGCGGTCGCCGAAGTACTGGCGTGGGCGTTTCGTCTGCGTCAGGTGCGCCAGGAGGGCGGCGAGATGCCCGAGCCGCCGCGCGATATCCAGGTGCCCGTTGAAATGGCGGATAGCCCCCACGATGCCTCTTCCCGCGAGGAAACGCGATGAGTTTGATGAATACCCTGGGCCAGAACTGGCTGGGCAACGTCCCCATGAAGCTGCTGGCCGGGCCGGTGCTGATCATCATGATTCTGTCGATGATGATCCTGCCGCTGCCGCCGTTCGCCCTGGACATGTTCTTCACCTTCAACATCGCGCTGGCGATCATGGTGCTGCTGGTCAGCATGTTCACCAGCAAGCCGCTGGATTTCGCGGCCTTCCCGGCGGTGCTGCTGTTCACCACCTTGCTGCGACTGTCGCTCAACGTCGCTTCGACCCGGGTGGTGCTGATGGAGGGCAATGAGGGGGGCGATGCGGCGGGCAAGGTGATCGAGGCGTTCGGCGAGTTCCTGATCGGCGGCAACTTCGCGGTGGGTCTGGTGGTATTCCTGATTCTGGTGGTCATCAACTTCATGGTCATCACCAAGGGGGCCGGTCGTATCGCCGAGGTCGGTGCGCGCTTCACCCTGGATTCCATGCCCGGCAAGCAGATGGCCATCGATGCCGACTTGAACGCCGGGCTGATCGGCGAGGAGGACGCCAAGAAACGGCGCGCCGAGATCGCCCAGGAGTCCGACTTCTACGGCTCGATGGACGGTGCCAGCAAGTTCGTGCGTGGCGACGCCGTGGCCGGCCTGATCATCATGGTCGTCAATCTGATCGGCGGACTGCTGATCGGCATGATGCAGTATGACATGGCCTTCGGCGCTGCGGCACGTACCTACACCTTGCTGACCATCGGCGACGGCCTGGTCGCGCAGATTCCGGCCTTGGTGATCTCGACCGCGGCGGGCGTCACCGTCTCGAGGGTCAACACCGAGCAGGATGTCGGCCAGCAGATGATGGGCCAGCTGTTCAACAATCCCCACGTGCTGATTCTGTCGGCCTGTGTAATGGGTCTGCTGGGCCTGGTACCGGGCATGCCCAACTTCGTATTCCTGCTGTTCAGCGTGGCGCTCGGCGCGCTGGCCTGGTGGATGATTCGCCAGCGCGAGAACAAGCTCGCCGAAGAGGTCGTCAACAAGCAGCCGGTAACGACACCCGACGTGCCCGAAGCCAGTTGGGACGATGTCCAGCTGGTCGATACCCTGGGGCTCGAGGTCGGCCATCGGCTGATTCCGCTGGTCGATCATCGCCAGGATGGCGAGCTGCTGGGACGGATCAAGAGCGTGCGCAAGAAGTTCGCCCAGGAGGTCGGCTTCCTGCCGCCGGTGGTGCATATTCGCGACAATCTGGAGCTCGGTCCCAACCAGTACGTGATCACTCTCAAGGGCGTCGAGGTCGGACGCGCCGAAGCCTATCCCGGCAAGTGGCTGGCGATCGACCCGGGCCAGGTTTCGGGCCATCTCGAGGGCGCGCCCACCCAGGACCCGGCGTTCGGCCTGCCGGCGGTGTGGATCGACGGCAGTCAGCGTGAACAGGCGCAGATCTATGGCTATACCGTGGTCGATGCCGGTACGGTGGTGGCGACGCACCTCAACCACCTGCTGCACGAGCACGCCGGCGACATGCTCGGCCGTCACGAGACGCAGCAGCTGCTCGACAAGCTGGGCGAGGACAACAAGGCGCTGGTCGAGGATGTGGTGCCCAAGCTGGTGTCGCTGACCGTCTTGCAGCGGCTGTTGCAGAACCTGCTCGAGGAGGAGGTCTCGATTCGCGACCTGCGAACCATCCTCGATACCCTGGCCGAACACGCCACCGCGCAGAGCGATGTCCACGACCTGACCTCGGTGGTGCGCATGGCGTTGGGACGGGCGATTACCCAGCAATGGTTCCCGGGCAACAGCGAGCTGCATGTGATTGGCCTGGACGCCAACCTGGAACAGGTGCTCGGTCAGGCGATGAACGGCGGCGGGGCGATCGAGCCCGGGCTGGCCGATACCCTGATGCAGCAGACCGAGGCCGGGCTGGCCCGCCAGGAGGCGCTGGGCGAGCCGCCCGTGCTGGTCGTGACGCCGTCGCTGCGCCCGCTGCTGGCGCGCTTTTTGCGCCGCCGCCTGCGTCACCTGGTGGTGATGTCGCAGGCCGAGATTCCGGATGACCGCACGATTCGAGTAACCACGCTGATCGGAGGCGTTGATGAGCGTTAGACGTTTCATAGCTGCCAACAGCCGCGATGCGATGCGCCAGGTGCGCGCCGCACTGGGCGAAGACGCCTTGATCCTGGCCAATCGCCGCGTCGATGCCGGGGTCGAGATACTCGCCCTGGCCGAAGAGCCGGGGCCGGCGGATGCCTTGCCCGTCGAACGCCAAGCCGCACCCCGCGAACCGCAGGCCGGCGCGGCCAGCAGTGCCGCGCGGGCCTATCTGCCCGAGCGCCAGGCTTCCCAGTCGCCGCCTGTGCCGTCGCGACCCGCGCCGGTGGCGTCCGTCACGCCTGCCGCTGCTCAGCCGGCCCCCGCGGGGAACCAGGACCAGGGCCCGCCGGGCGATTTCGCCGCCTTCAGCGCACGCCTGCTCGACGAGATGCAGGATCTGCGCATGCTGATCGCCGACCGGCAGGCCCGCCAGGAACCCGCGGCGGGCGAGGCGGACAAGGAGGACAACCGCCACCGGCTCAATTGCCGGTTGCAGAATGCCGGCTTCGGCAATGCGCTGGCGCGTGAACTGCTCGACGCGCTGCCCGGCGAGCTGGTTCATGGCGACCCGTCCGGGGCCGCCGCCTGGTTGCATCGTCAGCTCGGCGGGCGCCTCGAGGTGCTCGAGGACGAAGCCGGCCTGCTCGATCAGGGTGGTGTGTTCGCGCTGCTCGGGCCCACCGGAATCGGCAAGACCACGACCACCGCCAAGCTGGCGGCGCGCTACGTCATGCGCCACGGCGCCGGCGGGGTCGCGCTGATCACCACCGACAGCTATCGTGTCGGCGCCCACGAACAGCTGCGTATCTATGCCCGGTTGCTGGGCGTCGAGGTCCACGCGCTGGCCGACGACGCGCCGCTCGGCGAATTGCTGGCGCAGCTCGACGACAAGCGCCTGGTGATCATCGATACCGTCGGCATGAGCCAGCGCGATCAGCGCCTGGTCGGCCAGGTGGCGATGCTCGGCGAATCGAGCCAAAACGCACCGCGCCCGGTCCGCCGCCTGCTGCTGCTCAATGCCGCCAGTCATGGCGAAACCCTCGACGAGGTGGTGGAAACCTATCAACGCGCCTCGCTCGCCGCGGGGGCGCCGCTCTACGGGGCGATCCTGACCAAGGTCGACGAGGCCCCGCGGCTCGGTGCGGTACTGGATATCGCCATACGCCACGGGTTGCGTCTGCATTACGTCTCGCAGGGTCAGCAGGTACCCGAGGATCTGCAGCTTGCCGATCGCCAGGCGCTGGTCGACCAGGCCCTGGCGGTGGGCGACGACTCGGCCTTCAGCGGCGACCCGCTGGAGTGGCAGCGCACTTCATCGCCCCGACGCTGGAAAAGCTTGTCGCGCGGCCTGTTCAGCCAGGGACGCAACCTGGCGACGCTGTTCGCCCGCCTGCGCGAGCACGTCGGCGGCTTTGCCCAGCTCGAATCGGCCTGGCCGTGGCTGGGTTATCCGCTGCAGGCCCAGCAGCAACAGCTGCCGCGGCTGCACGCGGCCTGGCGCGGCGATGGCGGTGAAAGCGCAGCGTTCGGCAGCGAGCCTTCACATGGCCTGCTGTGGCCGCGCAGTGCCGCGGTCAAGGGCAGCGACTGGTACTTGCCGGCCGTGCCGCTCAACAGCGAGGGGCTGGCGCAGACGCTGCCCTGGGCGACGCATCATCAGCCCGCCGGCGAGTCGCAGAAGCTGCACTTTGCTGCGCGGCTGGGACTGCACATGCAATGGCTGCCGCGCTGCCCGGTGGCAGCGACGCGCCATGAACTCGACGTAGCAGGCGTGCGTTGGGTGGCCACGACGCAGGCCAACACCCGGGTCAGCGTCGACGGCGTGCGCCACAAGCTGGCGGCACTGGCAGCCCACGCCACACCCGAGGCGAGTCGAACATGCCGTTACCGCGGTCGCAGCGTCCGACTCAAGAGCGCTCGGTTGGCCGTGGCGCTGGATTCCCCGGATTCGCTCACGGCCTGGTTCGTCAACCTGAGCGACCCGGATAGCGGGCGCTCGCTGGCGCATCGCTACTGGTTGATGCCGTCGGGCGATGCCGCGAACGGTCTCGCGGCCTTTGCCGCCCAGCTGGCCCATGAAGAACTGCCGCTGCTGGCGCGTCGCGCCTGGCAGTGGCTGGCACCCTCGCAGGCGATGCGCGTGGATGACGAGCTGCGTGTGTGGATCGCCACCGCGCTGGCGTCGCTGGCGATCCGGCTCGACCAGGAACAGGCCGACTGGGCGGTGGACGTCCGCGGTCAGCTGCTGAGCATGCTCGGCAGCGGTCGCAAGCGCAGCGCCCGAGCGCTGCTCGAGGCGCTGTGGTATCTGTTCACCGCCCGCGACGCCTTGCTGCTGGCGAGCGGCCAGATGCTGGATGACAGGACTCAGCCGTGAGCCAGATCGATCAAGCGGCCGGCTTGCGGCGCTGGGCGCAGGCCGGGCTTGGCAGCCAGGCCGAGCCCAAGGACGCTGCACCGACGCCAACGCCGGAATCACGGGCCGCTGCGTCGCGGGTGCTGATGATCGTTGGCCTGGCGGGCGATGAAAATGCCTCGCTGCAACCGGTGCATGACGCTTTGCAGCGCTGGTGCGAACAGGGCCAGCGCTGGGTGGGGGAGCCCGAGCAATGGCGATTGGTGCCGATCGCTGTCGACAGCCCGCATCTTGCCACGCTGCTGGGCCAGCAGGGGCACTGGGCGCTGTGGGTAGGCGACGATGGCGACGGCTTTCGCCGTGCCTATCGCACGCTCAAGCGGCTTGCTCAACGCGGTGGTCCCAAGCGCTTGCTGCTGGTGCATCCGCCGTTTGCCTCGCGAGCGGGTTTGCTGAGCAATCTTCAGCAGGCCGCGGCCGAGTTTCTGGGCCTCGAACTCTGGATCGTGCCGCTGCCGCGACGTCCGCGGCTCCCCTCCGAGGCATCGCGATGAGCGCTCGGCGCTCGGCGTGGCGCGGCCTGCGGCGCTCTTCGGGCGTCGCCCTGGCGAGTCTCTGGTTGACCAGCCTGGGGTTGCCGGCTGTCTTTTCTGCGCCCGCCAGCGCCGGGGCGGCCGGTAGCTGGGTCGGCGAGGCGCCGAGCGTCAGGCTGTATACGCCGGGTCGCGAGGTCGTCTCCCAGCTGCTCCAACCGCCTGTGGCGCCAACCAGTGCCGAGATCACGTCCGTTAGCTGGCGGTTTACTCCGCCGCCGGGTAGCGCGCGGCTGGAAGCCCGGCTGTGTCATCCGCAGCGCTGCTTGTGGCTCGCCACCCCGCGCGGGCAGAGCAGGGCCTTGGCCGGGCTGGCCGCCACCGGGCCCTTCGTGATGCGCTTTCGCCTGCCCGAATCGGCACGCCCATCGGCGCCGCTGCGGATCGAAGACCTGCAGTTGATCGTCAACTATCACTGAACGGAAAAGCCTGATGCTGAGGCACAGCGCGGCGCTAAAAGCTTGAATAACCTTTCACGAAATGGGGTATTCGTCGCTTGGCGCGGGACGGCGCGGAGTAATAATCCCCCTATCGGTAGCCGCTTGGGTGCTGCCACGGTCACACAGGTTCCAGACGCGGAATGTATACGGCACAAGGTAAGATCGATCAGCATGCTTTGCTCGACCAGTATCTGCCGGTTGTCAGGCGCCAGGCGCTGGCACTGCAGGTAAGGCTGCCGGCCAGCGTTGATCTCGATGATCTGGTCCAGGCCGGAATGGTTGGCTTGCTCGATGCGCTGGGACGCTACAACGCCGACCAGGGGGCAAGCTTCACCACCTATGCCAGCCAGCGCATACGCGGATCGATGATCGATGAGCTGCGCAGCCGCGACTGGGTGCCGCGTAGCGTGCGGCGTAACGCGCGGGAGATCGACGAGGCTACCCGGCGTCTCGAACAGCAACTCGGGCGTCCCGCCGAGGAGCGCGAGATTGCCGATTATCTATCGCTGAGTCTCGCTGACTATCATCAGCGACTGGCCGATACCAACGGGGGCCACCTGCTCGGCTTCGAGGATTTGATCGAGGAGAGCGGCGAGCCGGAGGGGGGCGAATCGTCACCGAAATCGCCTTTCGATGCGCTGGTAAGCAACGAGCAGCGGGCGCGTCTGGTGGCAGCCATCGACAAGCTGCCGGAGCGCGAAAAGCTGCTGCTGGGGCTGTACTATCAGGAAGAACTCAACCTCAAGGAGATTGGCGCGGTACTCGGCGTCAGCGAGTCGCGAGTCTGCCAGTTGCATAGCCAGGCGGTAGCCCGGCTGCGCGGCCAGCTGGCTTCCGATGAGGCGCAAGCGTTGCTGTGACGCGGTACTAGTCGACCGTGCCCGAGGCGCGCAGTCGACGAATCTGCGCGGCGAAATTCGCTGCCACCTTGTCCCAGCTTGCTCCCAGCGCGCGCACCAGCGCCGGATAACCGTCCTTTGCGAGCGGAGTACTGGCCGAGAAGTTGCGCTCGAGCAGCAGATCGCCGTTCGCTGCTCGCAACTGCCAGTAGCCGCTGGCCATGCCTACGCCCTGGTAATGGCCCTGGAACTGCTCGACATTGACTTGCAGATGCAGGGCTTCGGGGGGATCGCCTTCCACGAGAATTCGCGTGTCGGGAAGTTCCGCGGCGAGCCGCTGACGCAGCCCCCGGCCGAGTTGCTGGTCGAGCGACTCGGCCCATTGGTGACGGCTGGCCTGGCGTAGGCGAATCGCGTCGGGTTGCAGCACGATACCCGGGTTGTCGAGATAGCCTGCTACGCTCACCCGGTCGATGACCAGACTGTAGTCTGGCGTCGCGGCGTCAGACGTGCCCACCCCGGACACTGCGTCATTCATCGGGGCAGGCAGGGTATAGCGTTCGGTGGTCGGCGAGCCGGCGCACCCCGCCAGGGCGAACAGTGCGCCAACCATCAGCGCCCCACGTAATCTGCGTGTCATGTCTTTGCTCCTTGACGTGGCCTTGCGCTCAGCGCTCGGGCGCCCGGGGCACCGGATCCGGCCCCGGACTGCGATCGAAGATCAGTGCATTGGGATTGTCGCTGAGCGTCTCGGCCAATGGCTGCAGCTGGCGTACCAGTTTCTCGATGCTCTGCAGCGTAGCGTTGAGTTCGCGGTAGGCCGGCGAGTCCGGGGAGAGACCCTCGAGCGTGCGCTGCAGCTGCTTCAATGACTCGTTGACATTGCCGGGTATTGCGCGTGTCGCCGGATCCTCCAGCATCGCCTTGAGCGATTCGGCGCTCGTGCGGACTTCCTCGAGGGTTGCCTGCGAGGTGGCCATGGTGCGATCGAGCTTGTCGAGAATCGGCTCGACCTGCAACGCGTTGAGCTTGTCGAGCAGGTTCGAGACCTTCTGTTCGATCTGCGCAAAGCCCCCCGACGTGGTGGGGAAGACGGTGCGCTGCTCGAAGGTCTCCGGCGTGTACTCGCCGGCCAGCTCCTTGTTGAAGTTGAGATCGACGAACAGTGCGCCAGTCAGCAGGTTGCCGGCCTTGAGCGAGGCGCGCAGGCCGTACTCGAACAGCTTCTTGAAGCGCTGTTCCCACTCATCCAGATCAACGGGCTGATCATCGAGGGTCAGCCGCTGTGGCTCGATGCGGATCAATACCGGAATCGCGAAGCGCTGGCGAGTCTCCGGCTGCGGCGCCGTGAAGCGCCAGGGAACGCTGACCACCGTGCCGACGCGCACCCCCCGGTATTCGACCGGTGAGCCCTTCGACAGGCCGCGCACGGTGTCGTCGACCAGCAGCACATACTCCAGATTGCGGTTGTAGGTGCCCTGGAGGGCGTCCTCCTCATTGGCATAGAGCGTATAGGTGCTGTCCGGCTTGGCCTTGGCCCCCGGCGAAATGTCCTCGGGAATGCCGAACGTCACACCACCGCCGACCAGCGTTTCCAGCGATTCCAGCTGGACGCTGACACCTTCGGAACTGAGCTTGACGTTGATGCCCGAGGCCGACCAGAAGCGAGTGGTTTCGGTGATCAATACGTCATAGGGCGATTCGATGAACAGACGATGGCGCATTTCCCGATCCTGCGGGTCGAACGAGGCATCCTCGACACGGCCCACGGTGAAGCCCTGGTAAGTGACCGGGTCGCCGACCCGCAGCGAGCTGCCCAGCTGGCTGACCAGATTGATACGAATGCCCTTGGCGCCGGGCGGTGCGACCGGCGGCTGGTCGAGGACGGTGAACTGATATTGCGGTTTATCGCTCTGACCGGGCTGCAACTGAATATAGGCCCCCGACAGCACGGTATTCAGGCCGCTGATGCCCTCACGGCCGATACGCGGCTTGACTACCCAGAAGCGGCTGCCGGCATTGAGCATGCGTTCGGCATCCTCGCTCATGCGGGCGGTGACCACGGTATGCGAGAGATCATCCGAAAGGCGTACGCTCTTGACCCGCCCGACCTCGACATTACGCGTCTTGATCAGCGTCTTGCCCGCTTCGATGCCTTCCGCGGTGGGCATCTCGAGGGTGATTTCGGGGCCCCGCCGGCTGGCGTTGTCGTAGACCAGCCACAGGCCGATCAGCACTGCCACCAGTGGTACGATCCAGATCGGTGAAATGCGCGACTGAACATGACGTTGGGCGCGATGCGCTTCAGGCATGAGAGGATTCCTTGGCGGGAACGGGCGGCTGCCACAGCAGGCGCGGATCGAAAGTGATGGCGGCGAGCATGGTCAAGACCACGACCGACATGAAGGCCAGCGCGGCCGGCCCCGGGGTGATTGACATCAGTCTGCCGGCGCGAATCAGGGCGACCAGAATCGCCACCACGAAGACGTCGACCATCGACCAGCGGCCGATAAACTCGGTCAGCCGATAGAGCCGGGTTCGCACGATGCGGTGATAGCCGCCGCTGCGGCGCACGGCGATGCACAGCCAGCCGAGGGCGAGCAATTTGCCGACCGGCACCAGAATGCTGGCGACGAAGATCACCGTGGCGACCGGATAGGAGCCCATCTGCCAGAGCTGGATCACGCCGCCGATGATCGTCGACGGGTTGGCTTCGCCGAGGTAAGTGGTGGTCATGATCGGGTAGATGTTGGCCGGCAGGTACAGGATCGTCGCCGTGACGAGCAGGGCCCAGGTCCGCTGCAGGCTTCGCGGCTGACGTGCGTGCAACGCTTCGCCGCAGCGTCGACAGCGTCCACGACCGTGGCCATCGAGCGCATTGACCAGGCCGCAGGTCTGGCAGCCGGCCAGACCTTGCTCGGCGGCCGGAGCGCCGGTGCGGCTGTGTTCGGGCGCGAGCGGTTCGCCGGCCAGCGAGAACCACATCCAGTCGCTGTCGAGCGATTGCGTGGTCAGCAACAGCAGGATGGCGAACAGGCAGAAGGCCCAGAACGAGACGCCCAGGCTGACTTCGGCGAGGCCGGCCACCTTGATCAAGCTGACCAGCGCACCGATGATGAACACGTCGGCCATCATCCACGGGTGCAGATGGCTCAGCGAGCGCGCGATGCCGCGGCTGAAGGGCAGCGGTTCGCGACTCAGCAGGCCGAGCTGCAGCCAGGCGACGCAGGCAAGATAGAGGGCCGGCAGCACGACGACGCTCAGCGCTACGCTGATGGCCACCCATGGCTGGCTGTAGCCGACCAGGCTGCGTACGGTCTGGGCCAGCTCGATGCGGTTGCTGATGCCGCTGACCTCGAAACTGATGAAGGGGAAGGACAGCGCGACGATCAGCGCGATCAGCGCTGCCAGCGAAAGCGCCAGGCTGCGCTGTGCCGGTCGGTTGTGACGCTGGGCGAGACTATGGCCACAGCGCGGACAGTCCGCCTTCTGCCCCGGGCTCAGCGGCGGCAGCGCCACCAGCCAGTCGCACTCGTGGCAGGCACGCAGCCGGCGCCGGCTCTGGCGTGGCGAACCAGCGCCGCTATCCGTCAGCGTATCGGGCGGTTGCGTATCGGCGGTCACCGTGTCAGCGTCCTGTGGCGATGAGTGTTCTCATTCATGTGGATCAGTGTAACCGCTTAGTGTCCGTGGTCGAACAGCGTTCATCGATTGCCGTCGCCAAGTGGCGCGACTCGGCGCCCCTCGTCAGCTCAACTGCAATTGCCCTGCGAGCCCGGGCCGGGCGCTGGCCCTGCCCGGACAACTCGGGCATCATGCCGGCGTACGTTCCACGAGCCGGATCATCGAAGTCATGCGTTAACAAAGGGAGGCGAGCTTGCTACTGGCGATCGGAGCTGTCGTTCTGGGATTGATATTGCTGGTTTGGAGTGCCGATCGTTTCGTCGATGGCGCGGCCGCCACGGCGGGGCACCTGGGCCTGCCGTCGCTGTTGATCGGCATCCTGGTGATCGGTTTCGGTACCTCGGCCCCCGAGATGATGGTATCGGCGCTCGCGGCCTGGCAGGGCAATCCGGGGCTGGCGCTGGGCAATGCCTATGGCTCGAACATCACCAATATCGGGCTGATTCTCGGCCTCGTGGCGCTGCTCAGTCCGCTGACGGTGCACTCGCAGGTCATCCGTCAGGAATTGCCGCTGCTGGGGGTCGCCACCTTGATCTCCGGTTGGCTGCTGCTCGATGCCCAGGTCTCGCGCCTCGATGGGCTGTTGCTGATGGCCCTGTTGCTATTGGTCATGGGGTTCAGCATCTGGCGCGCCCGCAGTGGCGCTACCGATGCGCTGGTGGTGGGCACCGAGTCCTCGCTCGCCGAGCATCCGATGACGCTGCGCGCCGGCATCCTCTGGACGCTAGCCGGCCTGGTGGTATTGATCGTCAGTTCGCGGCTGCTGGTCTGGGGGGCGGTGCAGATCGCTCAGGCGTTCGGCGTCAGCGATCTGGTCATCGGCCTGACCGTGGTCGCGGTGGGCACCTCGCTGCCTGAGCTGGCCTCGTCGATCAGTGCGTTGCGCAAGAACGAGCACGACCTGGTGCTGGGCAACGTGGTGGGCTCCAACCTGTTCAATTCGCTGGCCGTGGTGGGGCTGGCCGGGGTGATTACGCCGATCGATGCCGAGCGCGCGGTGATCCTGCGCGACTGGCCGGTGATGGCGGTGCTGACCCTGGCGGTGCTGATATTCGGCATCGGTTGGCGAGGGCGCCAGGGGCGGATCAATCGCTTCGAAGGCGGTGCGCTGCTGCTCGTCTATCTGGCCTACAACGCCTATCTGATCAGCAGCGAAATGGTCTGATCGTCCGCTTCGATCGTCTCCTCGTCAGCGAGCCCCACCTTGCGCCGGGTTCCATGCCCGGCGCAGTCGTGTCCAGACTTATCGCCCCGTTCTTGATCTGCGTCAACTCGACGCGCCCGTTAAGACTTAAGTCGGTTTCGTGGGCGGCGTATCATGTCCTCGTGCCGGCGGCGATTGCCAGTGTCTGAGGCTCGCAATGACCGTCTGCTTGGCTAACCTGTGGTGAGTCGCATCAGCGCGCGGCGACCGGCTGCAAGGCTTGGGTTAACGGGGGTCCCGAAGATGCTGCATCGACGGCGGTCCTGACTTCGGACGGATTAGGAGTGGACATGGAACTTGATCCGGTCTTCCTGTCGCGATTGCAATTCGCGTTTGTCGTAACCTTTCATGCCATCTTTCCGGTCTTCACGATCGGCCTGGCCTCCTACCTGGCGCTGCTCTATGGCCTGCTCGTCAAGACCGGCAACCCGGCCTGGGAGCGCCTGGCAGAATTCTGGACCAAGGTCTTCGCGGTCGTGTTCGGCATGGGGGTGGTGTCGGGCATCGTCATGGCCTTCCAGTTCGGGACCAACTGGAGCAACTTCTCCCAGGCAGCCTCGAATTTCATCGGCCCGCTGCTCAGTTACGAGGTGGTCACGGCGTTCTTTCTCGAGGCCGGCTTCCTCGGCGTGCTGCTGTTCGGTCGCGAGCGGGTATCGCCCAAGGTGCACCTGTTCGCGGCGATCATGGTGGCCCTGGGGACGCTCATCTCGTCGTTCTGGATCCTCTCGGCCAACAGCTGGATGCAGACTCCCGCCGGCTTCGAAATGCGCGATGGCATGGTCAACGTGACGTCCTGGATGGAGGCGATCTTCAACCCCTCGTTCCCGTATCGCTTCGCGCACATGGTGATGGCCTCGTTTCTGACCGGTGGCTTCGTGGTCTGCGGGGTCAGCGCCTGGTATCTGCTGCGCGGGCATGACGTCGAGGCCAATCGCAAGGCGCTGTCGATGTCGCTGTGGCTACTGCTGTTCGCGGCCCCGGCCCAGGCAGTCATCGGCGACATGCACGGCACCAACACGCTGGAGTATCAACCGAGCAAGATCGCGGCCATCGAGGGGATCTGGGAAACCGAATCATCGGTGCCGCTATTGCTGTTCGCCGTGCCCGATCAGGCCAACCAGACCAATGACTTTGCCGTGGGTATTCCCAAGCTGGCCAGCCTGATCCTCACTCGCGACCCGAACGGCGAACTCCCGGGGCTCAACGAGATCCCCCGCGACCAGCAGCCGCCGGTGTGGATCACCTTCTACTCGTTTCGCATCATGGTCGGGCTGGGCGTATTGATGATTGCGTTCGCGGTCGCCGGCCTGTTGCTGCGGCGCGGCGGTCGGATTTATCACAATCGCTTCTTCCTTCAGGGGCTGCGGCTGATGGCGATCTCGCCGTTCATCGCCGTGAGTGCTGGCTGGTTCGTGACCGAAACGGGCCGTGCGCCATGGCTCATCTATGGCGTGATGACCCAGGCCGAAGCGGTGACGCCGTCGCTTACCGGCTGGATGGCCTTGACGACGCTGATCGGCTACATCCTGGTCTATGCCGTGGTCTTCATCGCCGGGCTCTATTACCTGGGCCGGGTGATCCGCCAGGGCATGGTCGAAGGCGACGTCGATGACGTGACACGCGCCATGCGCCCGATGTCGGCCTCTCACGTGCCGTTCGACGACGGTCAGTATCAAGCCCCCAACGCCGCTTCCAGGAGCTGAAACCATGCTGGGAACTATCGATCTTTCGCTGATCTGGGCCGCGATCATCGCCTTTGGCGTCATCATGTACGTGCTGATGGACGGCTTCGACCTGGGTGTGGGCCTGCTCTTTCCGTTCGCCCCGGATGAAGAGGCGCGCGACGTGATGATGAACTCGGTGGCGCCGATCTGGGATGGCAACGAGACCTGGCTGGTGCTCGGCGGAGCCGGGTTGATCGGCGCCTTTCCGCTGGTTTACACGATCCTGTTGCCGGCGCTCTATCTCGGGGTGTTCCTGATGCTGGCGGGGCTGATCTTCCGTGGCATCGCCTTCGAATTCCGCTTCAAGGCGCGCAGTTCCAAGAAATGGTGGAACGTCGCCTTCGCCGGGGGCTCGGCGGTCGCCACCTTCGCCCAGGGGGCGGTGGTCGGCGCCTACATTCAGGGCTTCGAGACCCAGGACCGGATCTACACCGGTGGCGCCTTCGACTGGTTGACGCCGTTCTCGGTACTCACCGGCCTGGGCATGCTGGCCGGTTTCGCGTTGCTCGGCGCGACCTGGGTGGCAATGAAGACCGAGGGTTACATCCAGCGCTGGGCGCGCGGTCTGGTGGTCAAGCTGCTGCTCGCGGTGCTTGCGGTGTTCGTGGTGGTCAGTCTGTGGACGCCCTTCATCAATGCCGATGTCTGGACCCGCTGGTTTGATCATCTACAGGTCATCTGGCTGCTGCCGGCGCTGGCGCTGGGCTGTGCGGCGCTGATCTGGTGGGGCGCCAAGCGCGAGCGCGATATCCTGCCGTTCGTCGCCACCATGGGGCTGTTCATCTTCACTTACCTGGGCCTGCTGGTGAGCCGCTGGCCGTACGTGGTGCCGCCGGACTACACCCTCTGGGACGCCGCTTCGGCACCCGAATCGCAGCTGTTTCTGCTGGTCGGGGTGTTGTTCGTGATCCCGATCATCCTCGGCTATACCGCCTGGTCCTATTGGGTGTTCCGCGGCAAGGTGCGTCCTGGCGAGGGTTACCATTGAGCGGTCGGCTGAACGACACGGCATGCTAGATCCGCAGCTCACCAATCGCCGCTGGCTTCGCGAGCTGTCGGGCAGCGTCCGCGGCTGGCTGGGCCTGGCGGGCGCCGCCGGCATTCTGGCCGGCCTGTGCACGATCGTGCAGATGGGCTTGCTGGCCTGGCTGGTCGACCAGTTGGTGACTCATGCCAGCGCGCCCGCGGCGTTGGGGTGGGCGTTCTTCGGGCTGATCGGCGTGCTGGTATTGCGCGCCGTGGCGCAATGGGTCCAGGAGCGCGCCAGCGCCGAGGCCAGCCTGAGGATCCGCGCCCGGGTGCGCGGCGAACTGCTCGAGCATCTCGCTGCGTTGGGCCCGGTGCGCCTCGGCGATCGTCATTCGGCGGGGCTCGGCCAGCAGCTGGTCGAGCAGGTCGAGGCGCTGGACGGTTACTTCGCGCGCTTTCTGCCGCAGATGCGCCTGACGACGGTCCTGCCGCTGGTGATCCTGGCGGTGGTGGCCTCGCTCGACTGGCTGGCGGCGGCGCTGCTGCTGCTGGCGGCGCCATTGATTCCGCTGTTCATGGCGCTGGTGGGGATGGGCGCCGAACGCCTCAATCGCGAGCAGTTCGTCGCCGTGACCCGGCTGGCGGGGCACTTTCTCGACCGGGTGCGCGGGGTGACCACGCTGCAACTGTTCAACCGTACCGCCGACAGCATCAACGAAGTGCATGCCGCCGCCGACGACTATCGCCGGCGCAGCCTGCGCACGCTGCGCCTGGCGTTCCTGTCATCGGCGGTGCTCGAATTCTTCGCCTCGGTGGCGATCGCCATGGTGGCGATCTACATCGGCTTCGGCCTGCTCGGCTACATTGCTTACGGTCCTGCCGATGCGCTGACCCTGTTCAGCGGTCTGTTCGTGCTGCTGCTGGCGCCGGAATTCTTCCAGCCGCTGCGTACGCTGTCGCAGCATTATCATGACCGCGCCGCCGCGCTGGGGGCTGCCGACGGCCTGCTCGCGCTGCTCAAGGAGCCGCTACCCCAGGGCCACCGGGCAGGCGCGTCGCGCGCCGAACCTGGCCACGTTGGGAATGACCACGTTGGCATTGGCTACGCCGCGGATGGCCATGGCGCGTCTATCGCCTTGCGCGGGGTGACAATCGCCCATCCCGGGCGCGGCCGGGTGCTGGGGCCGCTCGATCTCGAGATCGCCGCCGGCGAGTGCGTGGCGCTGATCGGGCCGTCGGGCAGCGGCAAGTCGAGCCTGCTGCAGTTGCTGGCCGGCTTCATCGAGGCCGACAGCGGCACGCTGACGATCGGCGCTAGCGGGCGTATCGCCTGGATGGACCAGCGCCCATGGCTCATTCAGGGCACGCTGGCTGACAATCTGCGTCTCGCCGCGCCGCGGGCCAGCGACGCCGAACTGTGGGCGGCCCTCCGGCGGGCCGGGCTGGGCGAGCTGGTCGGTGGGTTGCCGGAGGGCCTGGCGACGCCGCTCGGCGAGCGCGGCTACGGTTTTTCCGGCGGCCAGGCCCAGCGCCTGGCACTGGCCCGGGTCTTTCTCGCGCGGGCATCGCTGGTACTGCTCGACGAGCCCACGGCGAGCCTTGACAGCGAGACCCAGGGGGGGGTCGTCGACGGCCTGCGCGAGTTGATGGCGAGCGGCGCCACGGTCGTCGTCGCGACCCACCAGCAGGCGTTGATGAGCATGGCCGGTCGGCGCATCGAATTGAGCCACCAGGCCCGGCGACAGGAGATCGGCCATGACGCCTCGGCCTGAGCCGTCACTGCGCGACGATTTCGCCCCCTGGTTGCGGCGCCTGGGTCGGCGGCGCTGGCGATTGGGTGCCGGGGCACTGCTGATGGCGCTGACCGTCGCTGCGGGGATCGGCCTGCTGGCGCTGTCGGGCTGGTTCATCACCGCCACGGCGGTCACCGGGGTGTTGCTCGCCGCCGGCGCGGCGGCGACGCTGGACGTCTACGTGCCGGGCGCGGGCATTCGTCTGTTCGCCGTGACCCGCACGGTGGCGCGCTACTGCGAACGGCTCTACAACCACGACAGCGTACTGCGGGTGCTGGCCGAGCTGCGCGCCGGCATGTTCTCGGTGCTCACCCGCCTCGACGGAAGGACGCTGTCGCAACTGCGTGCCTCGGAATGGCTCAACCGGCTGACCGCCGACATCGATACCCTCGATGGGCTTTATCTGCGTCTGCTGGCGCCGCCGCTGGTGGCGGCGCTGGCGATCGGCGGGGTCGGGACGCTGCTGGGCCTTTTCGTGCCGGGCATCGCGCTGGCGGTGGTCGCCCCGCTGGGGGCGCTGTGGCTGTGGCTGGTGTTCGGCCAGGCGTGGCTCGGCATGGCCCCGGCGAGGCGTCGGGTGGCCAGCCAGGACCGGCTGCGCGGTCGGGTGATCGAGCAGCTCCAGGGGCTTTCCGAGCTGCGCTGCTACGGCACGCTGGCCAGCCATCGCCAGGCGCTGCTCGAGGAGCAGGCGGCGCTTTACGCCGACCAGCGTCGCCTTGCCGGTCGTCAGGCGCTGGGCAGCGCGCTGGCCAATCTGGTGGTCGGCCTGTGCGTGGTGCTGGCGCTGTGGCTGGCGGCGCATGGCCAGGCTGACGGACGCATCAGCGGCGCGGTGATGGTGATGATGCCGCTGGCCATATTGGCGCTCAACGAGGCGGTGGGCGGCCTGCCCCAGGCGTTCACCCAACTGGGTGCGACCCGCGCCGCGGCACGTCGGCTCAACGAGCTGGCGAGCCGGCAGGGTACGCTGCGTGAACCCGCAACACCGATCGACGCGCCGGCCGGCACGCCGACCGTCGTGCTTGACGCGGTTAGCGTGCGCTATCCCGGCGCACTCGTCTCGGCGCTGGATGCGTTGACGCTGCGCCTCGAGCCCGGCGAGCGGCTGGCGGTGCTGGGTGCGTCGGGGGCCGGCAAGTCGACGCTCGGTCAGTTGCTGGTTCGCCAGCTCGACCCGACGGCGGGGGCGGTGACCTACAACGGCATCGACCTGCGCGACATGCCGCTGAGCGCGCTGCGCGCCCGGGTGGGTTACCTGACCCAGCACAGCGAGCTGTTCCAGGCCAGCCTGGCGGACAACCTGCGCCTGGCCGATCCCGACGCGAACGAGGCGGCGCTTTGGCGCGTGCTCGACGTCGTCGACCTGGCCGATTGGGCGCGGGACTTGCCCGAGGGGCTGGACACCTGGGTCGGCGAATCCGGTCGCCAGGTCTCGGGTGGTCAGGCACGGCGCATCGCGCTGGCGCGGGTACTGCTCAAGGCCCCCGAGCTGGTGGTTCTCGACGAACCCTTCAGCGGCCTCGACGCGGCGACGGCAGCGCGCATCGCCGGGCGCCTGGACCGCTGGCTCGCGGGCCGCAGCGTGGTGTTTCTGGCCCACGCCGCCGACGGCCTGCCGGGCGTCACCCGGGCCATCGAACTGGTCGCCGGACGAGCCAGCGAATGACTTTGCGCAGACGGTCAACTCGGGCAAGATAAGCGGACACCGTTTTCGGGAGTTCGCTATGCGCGATTGGTTGAAATCCCTGCCCAAGGCCGAGTTGCACCTGCATATCGAGGGCTCGCTGGAGCCCGAGCTGATGTTCGAGCTGGCCGCGCGCAATGGCGTGTCGCTGGCCTACGACTCGGTCGAGGCGGTCCGGGCCGCCTACGCCTTCGACGATCTTCAAGCGTTTCTCGATCTTTACTATCAGGGCATGGCGGTATTGCGCACGGTCGATGACTTCGACGACCTGGCGATGGCCTATCTCCGCCGTGCCCATGCCGAGGGCGTGGTGCACGTCGAGCTGTCCTTCGATCCCCAGCCGCATCTGCTGCGCGGAGTGAGCCTGGCGACCCAGATCGAGGGCCTGCGCCGGGCGATGCGCCGCGCTGCCCGCAAGTTCGATCTGTCCACCGCGCTGATCATGAGCTTTCTGCGCGATAGGCCGGCGGCGGAGGCCATGCAGGTGCTCGAGCAGGCCAATTCCCACCTCGAGCTGATCGACGCCGTGGGGCTCGACAGCGCCGAGCGCGGCAATCCGCCTGGCCAGTTCGCCGAGGTCTTCGCCCGCGCCCGGGATCTGGGCCTGGCGCGGGTCGCCCACGCCGGCGAGGAAGGCCCGGCGAGCTACATTAGTGAAGCGCTGGACAGCCTTGACATCGGTCGCATCGATCATGGCGTGCGCTGCCTCGAGGATCCAGCGCTGGTTGCCCGATTGCGCGAGGCGCAGATCCCGTTGACTGTCTGTCCGCTGTCCAACGTGCGTCTCAAGGTGGTCGAGGCGATGAGCGATCATCCGCTGCCGGCATTGCTCGATGCCGGGCTCAAGCTGACCGTCAATTCCGACGATCCGGCGTACTTCGGCGGTGGCGTGCTCGACAACTATCTGGCCTGCCACGCGGCGTTCGGCTGGGACGAAGCGGTATTCAAGGGACTGGCGCGCAATGCCATCGAAGTGGCCTACATGGACGACGCCCGGCGTCTCGAACTGCTGGCCCGTATCGACGCGCTCTGAGGGAACATTGCTACATGTTTGCGCGGACTAGGCGTCTGTCGGGCTTGGCCGATCGTCACGAGAAGCACGGGTTTCGAGTCAAATTTATCGATCGATTGAGGCGAATAGCGCGCTATTTAACGAAATGGATCGATGAAATTGGCCGAAAGGCCGGGATTCGCAGTAGGTCAGTGTCAAGTCCGACGGGCTCCTAGGCGCCACGCAGCCAGCCAAGGCAGTCGAGAGCAAGCTTCTCTCATCTGCCAGGGCTTGGTCTTCGTGGGAACGAATTTATTTGCGATTAATGTAGCCAGGTCCATCGGGAATGAACTCCCTTCCCCTATAATCGCGCCCGGTAGGGCGCTATCCAATGCCAGGGAGTCACCTCGTTGAGAACGCTAGTGATCGTTCGTTCACTCAAGATGGGAGGCATGGAACGAGTTGCGGTCAACCTTGCCGATGCCTTCGCCGAGGCGGGCTGTGAAAGCCACTTGCTGACTCTCCGCCGCCATCGGGCTCCACTGGTGCCCGAAAACGCCACGGTGCAGATTCATCACCTGCCCATCGTGAGCTGGAACCGGTTGACGGTGGTTGGTCTGCTCATCGAATGGCTATCCCGGCTATTTCTCAACCCGCTCCTGCGTCGCTCACACTTCGTCTGGACCGGCTGGCTCGGCGGCCCCTTGTTCCGCTTCTGGCTCAGGCGTTTCGAGAAGCGGCATGGGCGTGTCGACCGCCTGATCTTTCGAGGCCGGGGCACCTTCGAGATGGTGTGGAACTTCCGCGACGAGCGTCTACGCTTCGTGCTCGAGAACATCGTGAGGCCCGAACAGCGCAACTTGAAATCACGCCTTTTTGCGCGCTGCCTCTATCAGGACAATCATCTTGTTGCCGTTTCCGACGGCGTACGCAAGACGCTGGAAGTCGGTGAGCGCATCTGGGGTTTTTCACCGCGTTCGCTTCAGACAATCGTCAACCCATGCCCGATCGCCAGCATTCAGCGCATGATGAATGAGCCCGACGGCGACATACCCGACAGCCCGTATATCATCAACGTCGCGCGGCTGACCAAGGCCAAGGATCATCCATTGTTGATCCGGGCTTATGCCCGGGCGGGCATCGCCGAGCAGCTGGTCATCATCGGCGAGGGGCCCGAACGCCCGACTATCGAAAAGCTGATTGCCGAGCTTGGCCTTGAAGATCGGGTCATTCTCGCTGGCCACCGGCTTAACCCCTACCCCTGGCTGAGGCAGGCGCGCCTGTTCGTGCTGAGTTCACGCTTTGAAGGGATGGGCATCGTGCTGTTCGAAGCCTTGGCATGCGCTACGCCGGTGTTGTCGGTGGACTGCCAAGGCGGTGTCCGCCAGATTCTCAAGGGGCCTCTCGAATCCTCGCTGGTACCCCGTGAGGAACAAGCCCTGGCCGAGGGCATCCTGAAGGCCATGCACGGCGACAAGCCTGCCATCGACATGGCTTGGCTGGATGAGTTCGAGCCCAGGAGAGTAGCTCAGCGCTTTTTGGATACGCCCTGAACAACCTTGCCATGACAATGGTCGGGCCCACGCACTGCTTTATCGAGCGGTCTCTGGTCCCTTCAAAATCGGCCTTGGCCTATTTTAAACCAGTGTCCTGATTTCGGGGTCCACTATACTTTTGTGGGAGGGGCTCTAGCCCCGAAGGCGGCTGCCCCGTAGCTAGAACTGCTGCAGGGCATCGCGATAGCCGAGGTACTCCTTGCGGCGTTCCTGCAGGCGGCTGGCCATGCCGAAATCATCCTCGCGCTTGGCGTTGTCCTCGGCGATATCGAGCTGCTTGATGGCGCGCTCGACATGCCCGGTCAGTTGCAACGTCTCGGCGCGGGCCAGCAGCCCCCAGGTCTTGTGGCCGCTGCGTCCGGCGGCCTCGGCGAGCAGGTCGTAGACGCGCGGATTCTCCGGCTGCTGGCGGCTCAGTTCGCGCAGTGCGGCGAAGGCTTCGTCAGGGGCACGCTGCAGCAGCACACGGGCGCGCACCAGCTGCGCCGGCAGATAGTCGGGGGTCAGTCGCAGGATGCGCTCGCTGCGGGTCAGGGCACTGTCGTAGCGGCTGGCGTCGAGGGCGATCTGCGCGGCGCTGGCGGGAATCAGGGTCAGGTCGGGCCACTTTTCTGCCAGGCTGTCGAGCTGGGCGAGGGCGGCATCGACGCGGTTGCCCTGCGCGGCGATCAGCGCCTCGAGATAGTCGATCGCCGCCTGGGGCGGGTCGTCCTGGCGTAGCTCGGTCATCGCCTGGGCCGGATTGTCGCCGTTGAGGCCGAGCAGCGCACGGGCGCGGATCATTGCGTAGGATGGGTCGTCGGCGTCACGAGACGCCGCTCGCGAGGCCTGGAACTGATCGGCACGCGCCTGGGTATCGCTGATACGCGATTCGGTGACCGGGTGAGTAAGTAGAAATTCCGGCGGGTTGCCGCCCTGCAGACTGGTCAGGCGCTGCATGGCACGGAACATCGCCGGCATCGCCTCGGGGTCGAAGCCGGCCTCGGCCATCGCTTCGAGACCGACACGGTCGGCTTCCTGCTCGAAGCGCCGCGAGTAAGCCAACTGGTCCTGAATGAAGGCGGCCTGCGAGCCCATCATTGCGGCCACCCCGGCATTGCCGGCACCACCGGCGGCGAGCACCATGGCGGCGAGCATCGCCGCCATGGTCGGTAGCTGGGTCTCCTCGGCGCGCTCCATGCGTCGCGCGTAGTGGCGCTGCGACAGATGGCCGAGTTCGTGGGCGAGCACCGAGGCAAAGGCGTCCTCGGTATTGGCGAAGGCGAACAGGCCTTGGTTGACGCCGATCACCCCGCCCGGCACGGCGAAGGCGTTGAGCATTCGGCTGTCGACCAGGGTGACCGTCCAGTCGAGGTCGCCGACATTGCTGTAGGGCAGCAGCCGGGCAATCAGCGATTCGGCGTAGGTGTCGGCGATCGGGTCCTGCCAGGTCTGGGTCTGGGCGCGGAACTGGCGCAGCCAGGCGCGCCCCAGCCGGTATTCCTCGCCGCCCGAGACGCTGCCCCCGCCGCTGCCCAGCGCGGGCAACGGGTCGCCGCCGCCGGCCTGAGCGATCGGTAGCGGGGTGAAGGCCAGCAGTCCTGCCAGCAGCCCTGACTTCACGACACTCGGCATCGTCTTCCTCGTCTTCCTCGTCGTCTTCAAGCGTTTATGTCTGACATTGATTCACCCGGCAAAGTGCCTTTAAATCGAGGCGGTTTTTCATTCTTCCGGGAGGTGGCATGGCCCTGCAACCCACTGATCGACTCGATGCGCGTGGCCTGGCCTGTCCGCTGCCGTTGCTCAAGGCCAAGCAGGCGTTGGCGCACCTGGCGGTGGGCGACATCCTGCATGTGGTGGCGAGCGATCCCGGGTCATGGCGTGACTTCGAGACCTTCGTCGCGCACAGCGACCACGAACTGCTGGAGCGCGACACGCGCGATTCAGAATATCACTACTGGCTACGCAAGGGCGGTACCCGAGCATGACCATGAAGGCGGTCTTCAAGACCTGGTTCGAACGCTACTTCTCCGACGAGGAAGCGGTCGTGCTGTTGCTGGTGCTGGTGCTGGGCTTCGCCGCGGTGTTCTGGTTGGGCAAGATGCTGGCGCCGTTCTTTACCGCGCTGGTACTGGCTTTCCTGTTGCAGGGGGTGGTCGGCTGGCTCGAACGCCGCGGCCTGCCACGACTGCTGTCGGTGCTGCTGGTGTTCCTGGCGTTCGTCGGTGCGCTGCTGGCGCTGGCGCTGATCGTGCTGCCGCTGGTGTGGAATCAGTTGCTCGAGCTGGTCCAGGAAAGCCCGCGGATGTTCGACAGCGTTCGGGGGTGGCTCGATGAGATGCAGGCGCGCTACCCGACAGTGATCACTCCGGCGCAGATCGACGACTGGATCGCCACCGCCGGCCGCGAGGCGACCCAGCTCGGCCAGCGTGCGCTGACCTTTTCACTGGCCTCGCTGGGCAACCTGCTGGGATTGATCATCTACCTGGTGCTGGTGCCGATCCTGGTGTTCTTCCTGCTCAAGGATCGTGAGCCGCTGATCCGCTTCATGCTTTCATTGCTGCCACAGAAGCGCACCCTGATGACGCGCATCTGGTACGAGATGGACGATCAGATTGCCAACTACATCCGCGGCAAGGCGATCGAGATCGCCATTGTCGGTGGGGCGGCGTACATCACCTTCTGGCTCTTCGGGCTGCCCTATGCGGCGCTGCTGGGGCTGATGGTCGGGTTGTCGGTGCTGGTGCCCTACATCGGCGCGGCGGTGGCAACGCTCCCGGTGGCCGCGGTGTCCGGTTTTCACTTCGGGCTGAGCGATCAGTTTTTCTACGTGATCATCGCCTACGGCGTGCTGCAGGCACTCGATGGCAACGTGCTGGTGCCAGTGCTGTTCTCCGAGGCGGTCAACCTGCATCCGGTGTCGATCATCCTTGCGGTGCTGTTCTTCGGCGGCATCTGGGGCTTCTGGGGGGTGTTCTTCGCGATTCCGCTGGCGACCCTGCTCAAGGCGCTGGCGCGCGCCTGGCCGCGCAGCGTCGCGCAGCGCGACCAGCGGTTGCACCAGGTCGATCTTCAGGACTGAACGCTACCTTGGGCATGCAGCTCGCGGGCCGCATCGAGCACCTCGGCGACGTGGCCCGGCACCTTGACCTTGCGCCATTCGCGGGCCAGGTTGCCGTCGGCATCGATCAGGAAAGTGCTGCGCTCGATGCCCAGATGCTCCTTGCCATAGAGCTTCTTGAGCTTGATGACGTCGAACTGCCGGCACAGTGCCTCGTCCTTGTCGGAAATCAACTCGAAGTTGAAGTCCTGCTTGGCCTTGAAATTCTCGTGGGCGCGCAGGCCGTCCCGCGAGACGCCCAGAATCAGCGTGTTGGCCGCCTCGAAAGCGGCCTTGCGGTCGCGGAAATCGCCACCTTCGGTGGTGCAGCCCGGCGTGCTGTCCTTGGGATAGAAATAGATCACCACCTGCCTGCCGCGCAGTTGCGAGAGGGTCACGGTGGTATCGCCGGTGGCCTGGGCGGTGAAATCCGCGACCGGCTGACCGAGGCTGATGCTCATGGCTGGACTCCTGGAATGAATGACGTCAGCGATTACACGCAAGCGCGGCAGCGCTGTAAAGTCTAAACGCCATCATCGGGCCGCGAGCATCTGTACAGGCTTTCGTCGCCTGAGTACCATTTGGTGCCTGGACCGAGCACCGATTACGTGGTTTATCGGCGGGTGGGTCGTCCTTGACCGACTCGGCCGCTTCACAGGAGAACATCGCAGGATGATCACAGGCAGCATCGTCGCGCTGGCGACCCCGATGAAAACATCCGGTGAGATCGACTGGGAGGCGCTGCGCCGCCTGGTGGGCTTCCATCTCGACAACGGCACCGATGCCATCGTCGCCGCCGGCACCACCGGCGAGCCGACCACCATGTCCTTCGCCGAACACTTCGACGTCATCCGCACCGTGGTCGAGGAAGTGCGCGGGCGCATCCCGGTGATTGCCGGCACCGGTGCCAACGCGACCTCCGAGGCCGTCGAACTGGCGCGCTACGCCAAGGACGTCGGCGCCGATTATTGCCTGTCGGTGTGCCCCTATTACAACAAGCCGACCCAGGAAGGCCTGTTCCAGCACTTCAAGGCGGTCGCCGAGGGCGGCGACCTGCCGGTGATCCTCTACAACGTGCCGGGGCGCACTTGTTCGGATCTGTACAACGAGACGGTCTTCCGGCTGGCCGAGGTCGACAACATCGTCGGTCTCAAGGATGCCACCGGCAATCTCGAGCGCGCCGAAGAACTGGTCGAGCGGCTGCGCGATACCGGTTTCGCGCTGTATTCCGGCGACGATCCCACGGCCTGCGAGTTTATGCTGATGGGCGGCCACGGCGACATCTCGGTGACCGCCAACGTCGCGCCGCACGCCATGCACGAGCTGTGCCGTGCCGCGCTGGCCGGCGACACCGAGCTGGCCCACCAGCTCAATACACGGTTGATGCCGCTGCATACCGCGCTGGGCGTCGAGGCCAATCCGATTCCGGTGAAGTGGGGCCTCAATCGCATGGGCTATGCCGATTCCGGGATACGCCTGCCGTTGACCTGGCTGTCCGAGAAATACCACTCCACCGTCGGCGAGGCCCTGCAACTGGCCGGTGTGCTGGACGACTGAGGCCATTCCTGGCCCGCACCCACAAGAAGGTAGAAGCATGAATCCCGTCTTCACATGGATGCCGCTGATCGTGGCCGCCGCCGTTGCTCTGAGCGGTTGCAGCCGCGACGGCTACTATTACGATCGCAGCGACGAGTACCAGACCGCCGAGATGAGCCAGCCGCTGGATCTGCCCGATGCGCGGCGTTCCAGCCGCTATCAGAACGCCATGCCGGTGCCGGATGCCAGGAACGACTTCAGCGCCGAAG
Source organism: Halomonas sp. IOP_31 (assembly GCF_021151495.1). Taxonomy (NCBI): domain Bacteria; kingdom Pseudomonadati; phylum Pseudomonadota; class Gammaproteobacteria; order Oceanospirillales; family Halomonadaceae; genus Halomonas; species Halomonas sp. IOP_31. Next base: position 54,561 of record NZ_JAIRBP010000012.1, read on the forward strand.
GCGATTTCGAAGTGCCGCGCCCGCAGCCGCTGGCTGGCACCCGCGAAGCGGATCTGCCCTATGTCGAACTGCGCGAGGCGGGCGACGACCGCTGGCTGCTGGTCAATGCCTCGCCGGGCAGCGTATGGCCGCAATTGCAGGGTTTTGTCGAAAGCCGCGGGCTGACGGCGTCCACTCTGGATGCATCCCAAGGCCGGATCGCCACCGAAGAGGCCGATTTCCAGGTCCGTCAGGGGCTGCGTAGCGGGACCAGCGAAGTGCGCTGCACCCCGCCAGCTGCTGCGGGCGGGCAATGCCTGACGGCGCTGAAGGACTATCTCGACAGCCGCAGCGAGCAGGCCGGCGGCGTCTCGCTGGCCGCCCAGAGCCTGTCCCAGGAGCAGCGGATCCGTCTGCTCAAGCGCGATGACCGCTGGCAGTTGCAATTGGCGCTGGGCATCGACCGCGCCTGGTCGGAGCTGCAATACCAGTTATCCAACAATTTCACCGGCGAGGGCCGCAAGCTGGTCGACCAGAATCGCAGCGCCGGCGATTTCCTTGTCGACTACACGCCGCGCGAGGAGGACGGCGGCTGGTTCGACTGGTTCGGCGGCGATGCCGAACCGCGCCGTTATCGCTTGCATGTCGCCTCGGCGGGCGCCGGCGAGAGCCTGGTGACGGTTGCCACGGCCGACGGCGAGAGACTGAGTGACAGCGAGGCCCGTGCAGTGCTCGACGCCCTGGCTTCGACCCTGCGCTGATGGCCGAGCGGGAGTCGCAAGCGGCCCGCCTGCCCGGCGAGCGGGCACTGAGCTTCGCCTCGCTGGGCAGCGGCAGCAAGGGCAACGCCACGCTGGTCAGCGATGGTGAGACCCACGTGCTGGTCGATTGCGGCTTCGGCCTGCGCGAGACCGAGAAGCGTCTGGCGCGTTACGGCCTGCATCCGCGTCAACTGGCCGCGGTGCTGGTCACCCATGAGCACGGCGATCACATCAGCGGCGTCGGCGCGCTGGCGCGGCGCCACGGCCTGCCGGTCTACCTGACTGCCGGCACATTGCTGTCGCGGCGTCTTGGCGAGGTGGCGCAACATCGCTTGATCGTGCCCCAGGTACGCTTCGCCATCGCCGGACTCGAGATCGACCCGATAACCGTGCCGCACGACGCCCGCGAGCCGGTGCAGTTTCGCTTTCATGCGCGCCAGCGCACACTCGGTGTACTCACCGATCTGGGCCACCCCAGCGAGCACGTGATCGCCGGTTTCCAGCGCTGCGACGCATTGCTGCTGGAGTGCAATCACGACCCACGAATGCTCGTCGACGGGCCCTATCCGCCACGCCTCAAACGGCGCGTCGGCGGCAACTGGGGGCATCTGGCCAACGCTCAGGCGCGCACGCTGCTCACGCGTATCGGTCTGGATCGCCTGCAGCGCATCGTCTGCTCGCATCTTTCGGAGCACAACAACCGCCCGGAGCTTGCCCGCGAGGCCCTGGCGGCGCTGCTCGACGGCGATGAATCGCGGCTGGTGGTGTCCGCCCAGGACCGCGGTGTCGACTGGCAGGTCATCGCATGAACGTGGCGCAGGATCATGCTCAGGCGGGCGACGACTCCTTCAATGACGCTTTCAGAGAAATTCCTCATGGAAAAACGTGATGTGCTGTATGCCGGCAAGGCCAAATCCGTCTACCGTACCGACGATCCCCAACGCCTGATCCTGCATTTTCGTGACGACACCAGTGCCTTCGACGGCGAGCGCGTGGAGTCGCTGGTCCGCAAGGGCATGGTCAACAACAAGTTCAACGCCTTCATCATGGGCAAGCTCGAGGCCGCGGGCATTCCGACCCACTTCGACGGCCTGGTGTCGGAGACCGAATGCGTGGTCAAGAAGCTCGAGATGATCCCGGTCGAGTGCGTGGTGCGCAACCTGGCCGGCGGCGGCCTGGTGAAGCGCCTGGGGGTCGAGGAGGGGCGTGAACTCACCCCGCCGACCTTCGAGCTGTTCCTCAAGAACGACGCCCAGCACGACCCGATGATCAACGAATCGCTGGCCGAGACCTTCGGCTGGGCGAGTCGCGAGCAGCTGGCGCGCATGAAGACGCTGACCTTTCAGGTCAACGACGTGCTCAAGCCGCTGTTCCTCGACGGCGGCCTGCTGCTGGTCGACTACAAGCTCGAGTTCGGGATGTTCAACGGCGAGATTGTGCTCGGCGACGAGTTCTCGCCCGACGGCTGCCGGCTGTGGGACGCCAAGACCCGCGAGAAGATGGACAAGGACCGTTTTCGTCAGGGGCTCGGCGGGGTGATCGAGGCCTACGAGGAAGTCGGCCGGCGCATCGGTATCGAGTTCGATTGACGCCTACGCCGGCGTACGGTCACGACCGGGCGCCGGCCAGCGGCACGATCTCCATCACCTCCATTACGATGCCGCCCGCGCCATCATCGTGGGCGCGGAAGCGCACGTCCACATCTCTCAGCGCCACGCCGTAGCGACGCGCGTCGCGGCCGCCCCGGTAGGCCGGGCGCGGGTCCTGGGCGAGCACCTGCTCGATCAGCCGGCGTAGCGAGTCGCCGTCGTCGCGGCTGGCCAGCTGGGCCTCGGCGGCGGTACTGAAGGTCACCTGGCGACGGGGCGGCGGCGCGGGGGCGAAGCCGGCTTCCGCAGCGGGGCGCGACTCGGCCCACGGCAGGTAGGGCTTGATGTCGAGCACCGGCGTGCCGTCGACCAGGTCGTGGCCGCGCAGATGCAAGCGGACGCCGTTGCCGATCTCGATCTTCTCGAGTTCGACCAGTGACAGCCCCAGGCGATTGGGGCGGTGAGTGCTGCGAGTGGCGAACACCCCGAGCCTGGCGTTGCCGCCCAGGCGCGGCGGACGCACCAGCGGCGTCCAGCGCTCGGGGCTGCGGTGAAAGACGAAGGTCAGCCAGAGATGACTGACGCCTTCGAGACCGCGTACCGCCAGCGATTCGTCGAAGGGCGGCAGCAGTTCAAGCACCGCGCGTGCTTCATCGGCCAGGCCGGGCTGGCGGGGGATGCCGAACTTGTCGGGATAATCGCTGGCGATGCGACCGATGGCCTGCATCGTGAATCGGTCGCCGGGGTCAGAGTCGATGTCGTGCATCGGCTCATTATGCCGGCGAGGCGCGCGCCCGGCGAGACAACACACGGCGAGTGATTTGCAGATCAATCAGCGAGTCTCGACGTGATCGATGCGCATCGACAGATCGATTGCCTTGATGTCCTTGGTCAGTGCGCCGATCGAGATGCAATCGACACCGGTGGCGGCGATCGACTCAAGCGTGGTTTCGCTGACGTTGCCCGAGGCTTCCAGGGTCGCCTTGCCGGCGTTCAGCCGTACCGCTTCGCGCAGGTCGTCGAGCGAGAAGTTGTCGAGCATCACCACGTCGGCATGTGCCTCGAGCGCCTGGGCCAGTTCATCGAGGTTCTCGACCTCGACCTCGACCGAAAGGTCGCGGGCGATGTCGCGCGCCTCGTGCACGGCGGCCGCGATGCTGCCGCAGGCGGCGATATGGTTTTCCTTGATCAAAAAGGCATCGTAGAGGCCGATGCGGTGATTGTAGCAACCGCCACAGGTCACGGCATATTTCTGGGCCAGACGCAGCCCGGGCAGCGTCTTGCGAGTATCGAGCAGCCGCACGCCGGTGTCGGCGACGCGATCGGCGTAGTAGCGGGCGCGGGTGGCGGTGGCCGACAGCGTCTGCAGCAGATTGAGCGCCGGGCGTTCGCCGGTCAGCAGGCTGCGCGCGGGCCCCTGCAACTCGAGGAAGCACTGGTCGGCTTGCAGGGCGTCGCCATCGGCGGCGTGCCAGATCAGCTCGACGCGATGGTCGAGGCGCCGGAACAGCTCGTCGACCCAGGCCACGCCGCACAGCACCGCGTTTTCTCGGGTGATCACCCGGGCGGATGCCCACTGACGCTCGGGAATCAGCTGGGCGGTGATATCGCCGGGACCGACGTCTTCGGCCAGCAGCCGGGCGGCGCTGATGCGGATCTCCTCGGCGAGGGCCTCGTAGTAGTGCATGGCTTTCCCTGCTCGTTGGTGTGCGACAATGCGCCCATTATAGAGAATGCCGGGCACTTGCGGCAGGGGAGGAAACGTGCAGATTACCCGGGGGTGGTTGGCCGAGGCGCGTCGCGTCGCCTCGCCCAACTGCAACGAGCGTCCGCAGGGCGAGATATCGGCGCTGGTGATTCACGCCATCAGCCTGCCGCCGGGCGAGTTCGGCAGCGATGCGATCGAGCGGTTGTTCACCAATCGCCTCGATGGCGCGGCGCATGGCTACTTCCGGACGCTCGAGGGACTGCGCGTCTCGGCCCACCTGTTGATTCGCCGCGACGGGGAGCTGGTGCAGTTCGTGCCCTTCGAGCGGCGCGCCTGGCATGCCGGGCGCTCGCGCTGGTTCGACGGTGAACGCGAACGCGTCGAGCTCAACGACTTCAGTATCGGCATCGAGCTCGAAGGCGACGACGTCCAGCCCTATCGCGACGCCCAGTACCGGGCACTGGCCCGGGTGGTGGCGAGCCTGCTGGACAACTACCCGCAGTTGACCGCGCAGCGCATTACCGGCCATGCGCGAATCGCCCCGTTGCGCAAGAGCGATCCCGGGCCGTGTTTCGATTGGGCCTATTTTCGTCAGCGTTTGGCCGCCAAACGCTGAATTTGTAGCTAGGCTACACTCAACGGCCGAGCGGTAGAGCCTCATCGGCAAGTAGCTAATGTTGCTATGCAATATACAATTATGGAAAATATTTCCAGGCTTTCACCAATTGGCAGACAGGGACGTTTGCGGTATCTTCGAGCCGGTATTTGTGACGATCGCATGTCTGTTTGTAAAGCGATTACAAACCCTGTTTGACGGAGACACGGCCCCCAGAAAGGTCGGCTCGCACTGAAGAGCGCCCAATGTCGCCACCTGTCGTGTGGAGGCAGACTGACACCTTATCTTCATTCGGAGACACGTCTTATGAGTCTGGAGGCAAGAGAAGATATCGATCCGACCGAAACCTCGGAATGGGTTGATTCCCTGGTATCGGTCGTCGATCGGGAAGGCGAGGAGCGTGCTCAGTATCTGTTGAGTCGTCTGGCCGACCGGCTGCGCCGCGATGGCAGGGTCCCGCCGTTCTCTGTGACCACGCCCCATCGCAATACCATTCCGGTTCATCGCGAGGCGAAGATCCCCGGCGACATGTTCATCGAGCGCAAGCTGCGTTCGGCAATTCGCTGGAACGCCATGGCCCAGGTTCTGCGTGCCAACAAGAAGCACAAGGGATTGGGCGGCCACCTTGCCAGCTATCAATCCTGCGCAACGCTCTACGAAGTCGGTTTCAATCACTTCTTCCGTGCCGACGACGGCGAGCACAAGGGCGATCTCATCTACATCCAGGGTCATGTGACGCCGGGTATCTATGCGCGTTCCTTCCTCGAGGGCCGGCTCACCGAAGAGCAGATGGACGGTTTTCGTCAGGAGGCCGACGGCGAGGGGCTGCCCTCCTACCCGCACCCCTACCTGATGCCCGACTACTGGCAGTTCCCCACCGTTTCCATGGGGCTGGGGCCGATCCAGGCGATCTACCAAGCGCACGTCATGAAGTACATGGACTCGCGGGAGCTGACCGACATGCGCGATCGCAAGGTCTGGGCGTTCCTCGGCGACGGCGAGTGCGACGAGCCGGAATCGCTGGGTGCGCTGCACCTGGCGAGCCGCGAGCAGCTGGGCAACCTGATCTTCGTGATCAACTGCAACCTGCAGCGTCTCGACGGCCCGGTACGCGGCAACTCGCGGATCATGGACGAGCTCGAGGGCGTGTTCCGCGGTGCCGGCTGGAATGTCATCAAGGTGGTCTGGGGCGGTCTGTGGGACCCGCTGCTCGAGCGCGACAAGCACGACATGCTGCAAAAGCGCATGGACGAGGCGGTCGACGGCGAATACCAGAACTACAAGGCCAACGGCGGCGCCTACACCCGCGAGCACTTCTTCGGCAAGTACGAAGAAACCCGCAAGCTGGTCGAGGACTACTCCGACGAGGACATCTTCCGCCTCAATCGCGGTGGCCACGATCCGCAGAAGGTCTACGCGGCCTACCATGAGGCGGTCAACAACGCCGGCGATCGCCCCACGGTGATTCTTGCGCACACCGTCAAGGGCTACGGCATGGGCGGCGGCAGCGGCGAGGCCGACATGGAAGCCCACCAGATCAAGTCGATGGAAGACGACGCCCTCAAGGCGTTCCGTGATCGCTTCGGTATCCCTGTCTCCGACAAGCAGCTCGAGAACGGCGAAATCCCCTACTACAAGCCCGAGGACGACAGTCCGGAGATGAAGTACCTGCATCTCCAGCGCGAGAAGCTCGGCGGCTTCCTGCCCAAGCGGCGCACCGATTACGAGGCCCTCGAGATCCCGGGGCTGGACGACAAGATGTTCGCCACCCAGACCAAGGGCTCGGGCGATCGCGAAGTCTCGACCACCATGTCGTTCGTGCGGGTGCTCAACGGGCTGGTCAAGCACAAGCAGCTGGGCTCGCGGGTGGTGCCGATCATCCCCGACGAGGCGCGCACCTTCGGCATGGAGGGCATGTTCCGCCAGTTGGGCATCTACGCCTCGGGCGGGCAGAAGTACGATCCGGTCGATGCCGGCCAGATCATGTACTACCGCGAGGACAAGAAGGGCCAGATCCTCGAGGAGGGCATCACCGAGGCCGGTTCGATGTCCGCCTGGCTGGCCGCGGCGACCGCCTACGCCAACCATGACCTGACGCTGATCCCGTTCTTCATCTACTACTCGATGTTCGGCTATCAGCGCATCGGCGACCTGGTCTGGGCCGCCGGCGACCTGCAGGCGCGCGGCTTCATGATCGGCGGTACCGCCGGGCGCACCACCATCAACGGTGAAGGCCTGCAGCACCAGGACGGCCATAGCCACATCCTGATGTCGACCGTGCCGACCTGCCGTTCCTACGACCCCTGCTACGGTCACGAGGTCGCGGTGATCCTGCAGGACGGCATGAAGCGAATGTTCCAGGACCGTGAGAACTGCTTCTACTATCTGACGGTGATGAACGAGAACTACTCGCACCCCGAGATGCCGGAAGGCTGCGAGGAGGGCATCGTGCGCGGCATGTATCTGCTGCACGAAGGCGATGCGGGCAAGAAGAAAGCGCCGCGTGTGCAGCTGCTGGGCAGCGGTACCATCCTGCGCGAGGTCGAGGCCGCTGCCGAGATGCTGGCCGACGAGCATGGCGTCGTCGCCGACGTGTGGAGCGTGACCAGCTTCAACGAGCTGCGTCGCGAAGCCCTCGACTACGATCGCTACCAGTTCCTGTCGGCGGACGACGAGCGCGAAAAGCCCTGGGTCATGCAGCAGCTCGAAGGCCGCGAAGGCCCGGTGATCGCCTCGACCGATTACATGCGGCTCTATGCCGACCAGATCCGCGCCTGGGTGCCCAGCGATTTTCATGTGCTGGGCACCGATGGTTACGGCCGTTCGGACACGCGTGAGGCACTGCGGCGTTTCTTCGAGGTGGACCGCTACTACGTCACCGTAGCCGCGCTGCGCGCGTTGGCCGAGCGTGGCGAAGTCGACCGCAAGGTCGTCGCGGATGCCATGAACAAGTACGGCATCGATCCGAACAAGCCGAACCCGGTGAACTCCTGAGGCGCCTGCGAACGGCTGATCAGGTGACAGGCGAGCTATGCTGCAAAGACATGCCAGCGTAACCCGCCTGCCCTGCACGATTTGCGCCTGCGGCGAGCATGATTAGAAAGGAGCGCGACCTTGAGTAGCGAAATCATCAAAGTCCCCGACATCGGTGGCAGCACCGATGTCGAAATCATCGAGATCGCGGTGTCCGAAGGCGACCAGATCGCCGCCGAAGACACCATGATCACCCTCGAGTCCGACAAGGCCAGCATGGATGTCCCGGCGCCCAAGGGCGGCAAGGTGGTCAAGGTGCTGGTCAAGGAAGGCGATAGCGTTTCCGAAGGCGACGACATTCTCGAGCTCGAGGCCGAGGGTGGCGGCGATAGCGAAGCGACATCGAAAGACGATGAAGCGGCATCGGAAGACCAGCAGGGCGCCGACGACAAGCAGGAGAAGTCGGCCAAGCAGGATGAGACCAAGCAGGACAAAAAGAGCGCCGACTCCGGGTCGTCCAAGAGCGATGCCCAGCCGGCCAGGAAGTCGGGCGGCAAGCGTAGCGTCGAGATCAAGGTGCCCGATATCGGCGGCAGCGAAGATGTGCCGATCATCGAGCTGGCGGTCGCCGAGGGCGACGAGGTCAGCGAGGAAGATCCGCTGATCACGCTGGAATCCGACAAGGCCTCGATGGACGTGCCCAGCCCGTACAGCGGCAAGCTGGTCTCGCTGGCGGTCAAGGAGGGCGACACCGTCTCCGAGGGCGATCTGATCGGCACCATGGAGATCACGGACGCGCGTAGCGCAGAGGAAGGCGGCGAGGCGGAAGGTGAAAGCACCGAATCCGACGAGGCCGAAGCGTCTGAAGGCACGGAGGACGAAGGCGAATCCCAGCGCAAGGAGATTCGCGTTCCCGATATCGGCGGCAGCGAGAACGTACCGATCATCGAGCTGGCGGTCGCCGAGGGCGACGAGATCAACGAGGAAGATCCGCTGATCACGCTGGAATCCGACAAGGCCTCGATGGACGTGCCGAGCCCCTTCAAGGGCAAGCTGGTCGAGCTCGCCGTGAAGGAGGGCGACAGCGTCTCCGAAGGCGACTTGATCGGCTATGTCGAGGTGGTCGGCGCCAAGCCGTCCAAGCCCAAGCAGAGCGAGTCGCCCAAGCGGGAAGCAGCTTCGGGCAAGCAGAGCGACAAGAGTGCCGACAAGCGCGAGGCCAAACCCCAGCCCAAGGCCGACTCCGGCGCCAAGGCGCAGGCGGCTCCGGCCGAGCAGCCGCGTGACGGCAAGCTGGTGCACGCCGGCCCGGCGGTGCGCATGCTGGCCCGCGAGCTGGGCGTCGATCTGGCGCGGGTCAAGCCCAGCGGTCCCAAGGAGCGGGTGCTCAAGGAAGACGTTCACGGCTACGTCAAGCAGGCGATGAAGACCCAGCAGGAGAGCGGCGCCCAGGCGGCGGCACCGGCCGCTGGCGGCTCGGGCATCCCGCCGATCCCCGATGTCGACTTCAGCCAGTTCGGCGAGGTCGAAGAGAAGCCGATGGGTCGGCTGATGAAGATGGGCGCGACCAACCTGCACCGCAGTTGGGTCAACCTGCCTCACGTCACCCAGTTCGACGAGGCCGACATCACCGAGCTGGAAGCCTTTCGCAAGTCGATGAAAGCCGAGGCCGAGGCTCAGGGCGCCAAGCTCACGCCGCTGCCGTTCCTGGTTAAGGCCTGCGCCTATGCGCTGCGTCAGTATCCGCAGTTCAACGTCAGCCTGAAGAGCGACGGCGAAACCCTGGTGTGGAAGAAGTACGTGCACATCGGTATCGCCGTGGACACGCCGGACGGCCTGATGGTGCCGGTGATCCGCAACGCCGATCAGAAGTCGCTGATCGAGCTGGCCAAGGAGTCCGTCGAGCTGGCCAAGAAAGCGCAGAGCAAGAAGCTCAAGCGCGAGGAGATGCAGGGCGGTTGCTTCACCATTTCCAGTCTCGGTTCGATCGGCGGTACCGCCTTCACGCCAATCGTCAATGCGCCGGAAGTGGCGATCCTGGGGATCTCCAAGTCGCAGATGAAGCCGGTGTGGGACGGGGCCGAGTTCACGCCGCGGCTGATGATGCCGCTGTGTCTCTCCTACGACCACCGGGCGGTCAATGGCGCCGATGCGGCACGCTTCACGGCGTTCCTGGCGCAGGCGTTGAGCGATATCCGGCGCCTGCTGATGTGATGCGCTGATGCCGAGCGGGATTCCCGCTGGGCATGCGGCAGACGTAAACGGCGCTCCATGCGGGGCGCCGTTTTTTTATGCGTGCTTGGCGGCGTGCCGACCATTGGACCCGGGGCGGCGGTTCAGTGTTGGCGGGCCGTTCGCTATGCTAGAGCGAGCAAGGACAAGGGCCTGCTCAAAGAGCTGCCGCTTGCTCATTCACCGTTTCAGGACGTATCCATGGCGCTATCCGAAGGCTTCCTGCCGCTGACCGACATTCCCGCTGCGCTGCATCCGAGACTGGGTCAGCTCGAGCAGCGACTGCGCGAGTCCCTCGACGAGGCGGATGGCCGCGCCGGGCGCAACGCGGAGGAGCCGCCGGGCGAGGTCTGGGCAGCGCTGAGTCAGGCGCGGCGTGGCGAGCTGGCCCGGGTGCTGGCGGTCTCCAATCTGGTTGCCGAGAGTCTGATCCGCTTCCCCGGCTGGCTGGCCTATCTGGATGCCGAGGGCGAACTGGATCGCGCCCCGGAGCGCGAGCAGTACGATCGGCTGCTGGCCGACGCCCTCGAGCGGGCCGCCGACGAGAGCCAGCTGCATGCCGCGCTGCGCCGCTTTCGGCGCGCGCGCATGCTGGGCATCGTCTGGCGCGATCTGATCCGCCCCCAAGGCGTCGACATGTGGCAGACCGCGGCCAGCGTCTCGCAGCTCGCCGAAAGTTGTCTCGAGGGTGCGCTCGGCTGGCTGGAGGCGCACTTCGCGCCACGCTGGGGGCGGCCGGCGGCGACCGCCGACGGCGAAGCGCAGCGCCTGGTGGTGCTGGGCATGGGCAAGCTGGGCGCCGGCGAGCTCAACCTGTCGTCGGATATCGACCTGATCTTCGCCTACCCCGAGAAGGGCACCACCCAGGGCGGCAAGCGCGAGTACGACCATCAGGAATACTTCACCCGCCTGGGCCAGAAGCTGATCGGTGCGCTCGACGCCGTCACCGCCGACGGCTTCGCGTTTCGCGTCGACATGCGCCTGCGTCCGCTGGGCGACGGTGGGCCGCTGGTGGGCAGCTTCAACATGCTGGCCAGCTACTATCAGGACCAGGGTCGCGAATGGGAGCGTTACGCAATGCTCAAGGCACGCCCGGTGGCTGGCGACATCGAGGCCGGCCGCGCACTGCTCGCCGAGCTGCGCCCGTTCGTCTACCGCAAGTACCTGGATTTCGGCGCGATCGAATCGCTGCGCGAGATGAAGTCGCTGATCAATCGCGAGGTGCGGCGCAAGGGCATGGCCGGCAACATCAAGCTGGGTCCCGGCGGCATCCGCGAGGCCGAATTCGTGATCCAGGCCTTCCAGCTGATCCGCGGCGGGCGCGATACCGAGTTGCAGGTCGCCTCGCTCAAGGCGGCCCTGGAACGCCTGGCGCCCCTCGAGCTGCTGCCCCAGGCGGTGGTCGACGAGCTCACCCCGGATTACGCTTTCCTGCGCGATCTCGAGCACGTCCTGCAAGCGCTCGACGACCGCCAGACCCAGACGTTGCCCGACGCTGCCGACGAACGCGAACGGGTGGCGCTGGGCATGAGTCGCGGCGAGGTCTGGTTCGACGACTGGCCGGCGCTGATCGCCCGGCTCGACGAGGTCCGCGAACGGATTCGCGGGCATTTCGATGCGGTGATCGCCGATCCCGAAGACGACAGCGAGACGTCGGCGGCGGACGCGCAGGCCGACGAGGCGACGGTGCCGCTCGACGAATGGCGTGCGCTGTGGTGCGGCGAATTGGCCGAGAGCGAGGCGCAGGCGCTGCTCGACAGGGCAAGCTTCGAGGCGCCCGTGTCGCTGCGCCGGATTAACGGGCTGCGCGAGTCGCGCGCCGTGCAGGGCATGCAGCGGATCGGCTTCGAGCGCCTCGATGCGCTGATGCCGCTGCTGCTGGATGCCGCCGCCGACAGCGCGGCGCCGAGTACTGCGCTGGAGCGCGCCCTGCCGCTGGTCGAGGCGGTGCTGCGGCGCACCGCCTACCTGGCGCTGCTGCGCGAGAATCCCGAAGCGCTGGGCCATCTGATGCGGCTGTGCGCCGCCAGCCCATGGATCGCCGAGCAACTGGCCCGTCATCCGGTGCTGCTCGACGAATTGCTGACCCCGGCGACCCTCTATTCGCCGGCCGACAAGACACGCCTGGCCGATGAGCTGCGCCAGGCGCTGGCGCGGATTCCCGAGGACGACGAGGAGGCCCAGCTCGAGGCGCTGCGGGTCTTCAAGCACGCCCAGGTGCTGCATGTGGCGGCCTCGGACATTGCCGGAGCGCGCACCTTGATGAAGGTCAGCGACTACCTGACCTTCATCGCCGAGGTGGTGCTCGACCGGGTGCTGGCGATGGCCTGGCGCAACCTGACCAACAAGCATGGCCGTCCGCAGCGGCGCGACGGCTCGCGGGTCGATCGCCACAGGCCCGAATTCCTGATCGTCGGCTATGGCAAGCTGGGCGGTATCGAGCTTGGTTACGGCTCCGATCTCGACCTGGTGTTCGTTCACGATGGCGCGCTGAAGGGCAGCACCGATGGCAAGCGAGCGATCGACAACCCGGTATTCTTCACTCGTCTGGGCCAGCGCATCATTCATCTATTGACCGCGGTGACCCCGGCCGGGGCGCTCTACGAGGTCGACATGCGCCTGCGGCCCTCGGGCAACTCGGGGCTGCTGGTCAGCAGTCTCGAGGCCTTCGCCGATTATCAGCGCAACCAGGCCTGGACCTGGGAACACCAGGCGCTGGTGCGCGCCCGGGTCGTCGCGGGCGATGCAGCGCTCGAGGAGCGCTTCGCGGCGATCCGCGGCGAGGTGCTGGGCCGCGCGCGCGAGTCTCAGGCGCTGCGTGACGAGGTAGTGGCGATGCGCCACAAGATGCGCGATCACCTGGGCAGCCGGGCCAGCGAACGCGAGGCGGGGCGCTTCGACATCAAGCAGGATGCCGGCGGCATGATTGACATCGAGTTCCTCTGTCAGTACGCGGTACTGGCGATGAGCCACGACGAGCCGGCGCTGCTTGCGTTCAGCGACAACATGCGGCTGCTGGAAACCCTCGAGACGACCGGCCGCCTGCCCGCCGACGACGCCAGGGCGTTGCGCGAGGCGTATCTGGCCTACCGCAACACCAGCCATCGCCAGGCGTTGACCAAGCAGGGCGGGCGCGTAGCGGCGGAGGATTTCGTCGACCATCGTCGGGCGGTGAGCGATCTCTGGCAACGCTGGCTGGCGCCGGGCGATTAATCGAGAGGCCATCTGATACAGCGTGCTGTCGCCATGCAGGTTTATGCTCAGCCTTGACTAGGCTTGCTACAGGATAATGCAGGGCGGATAGCGTTCGACTAGTCTCTCGCTCCATGGCGAGGCGGAGTCCACGCCAGTTGTCGGGAGGCAATGACAAGGACCGTTATGTTCGACTGGATCTCGCAGCATCAGAAACTGCTCAGTCTCATCATCAATTTAGGTACGCTGCTGATCTGGCTGGTCTACGCGCAGCTGCTGTATCTGGGCTTTCGCCGCCAGCGCCGGCCACGGCTGATCATCAACCGCGGCAAGAAGAAGGATATCAACGCGCTGTGCATCATCAGCAACATGAGCGCCGAATCGGTGTTCATCGAGTACATCATCGCCACGCTGGACACCTCGCGGGGGCAGATCGTCATGGATGTCACCGATTTCGAGCAACAGTACAGCGACGACGATGATCTGGGCAGTAACGAGGAGGAGAATCGCAAGTCGCGGCGCGTTCTCAATGACTCGAGCGTCAGGGAGAATACCCGTCAGGGACCGCTGGGGTCGGGCGATTTCCTGCATATCGGTACCTTCAACGACCTGATTGCCCGGATGGCCAGGGATGAAGGCATCGAGATGGAGCACCACCGGCCCAAGGGCGACCTGACGCTGGACAGGCTGACCATTCGGCTGGTGGGCATCTACGGTCCCGAGGACATGCCGGTGGGCGCCGAACGCTCGTTCGATCTGCAAGACAATGGCGATTTTTGCGCCCTGACGCCGGCCAGCTGGGATACCAAGCGCATGGCGTCGATGCGCCAGCGTCGTGAACTGCGCAGGCAGATCCAGCGCTTCAATTCGACCAACTTCAGCGCGTCCTCATCGTTTCAGGTACAGCAGCAGGGTGACGAGAGACCCCGCGATACGCAGTGAGACCACACGGATCAATCCGCTGTCGGCAACCGGGCGAGACCGTCCTCTAGATCGGTGAGGTCCGGCAGGATGACGCTATTGGTCGGGAACGGTGAATGACTGGCGTCGCCGGCAAGGATGCCGAGAAAATGTGTGCCATTGGAGCGTGCGGCCCGGTAGTCGTTGTAGGAATCGCCGATCATCACGGTACACGCTGCATCGAAGCCGTGTTGATCGATCAGGTTGCGCAGCCCGTTGACCTTGTCCGGCGGCGCGCCGAGTACCGCGTCGAACAACCCGCTCAGGCCGCGCCGTTCGATCACCCGACGCAGCTCGGGCTGCGGTGTGGCCGAGAGCAGGAACAACGGCCGACGGCCCCGCCAACGTTGCAGGAATTCGTGGGCCCCGGGCAGCATGGGCGCATCGGCGACCCGCGCCTCGATATGCTCGGCGAAGGCGCAAGACAGCTCGCGGATGCGTGTCTCGGTGGCCGGTCGGCCGAGGATGTGCGCCTCGATGTGGTGGAACTTGACGTCGCGTGGCTGACCGCCGCCGCGCGCCAGATAGGCATGAATGGCCTGGCGCAGCGGTTCGGGCTCGTCGCGATAGAAGTCGGCGAAGGCGCTGCGCTTGAGTGTCGCCGAGTCGAGAATGACCCCGTCGCAATCGAAGACCAGCGCGTCGAAGTGGGGCTCGATGGCATCGGACATGAACAACTCGTGAGCGAATCCATGAAAAAGCCCGGGCAGACCCGGGCCTTGGCCATTATGCTTGATTGCGGCGCTTTAACAACTGCTTCAGCGGTGTGTTGCTCAGCAGCAGCAGTACCACAGCGATGGTTAGCACCAGCGACAGCGGATTGGTGACCAGCGACAACAGGAAGGCTCCAGAGTCGTCGCCCACCGATGACATCGCCTGGCGATAGGTCTGGTCCATCAGCGGACCGAGGATCACGCCGAGAATGACCGGGCCCATCTGGAAGCGGTATATCTTCATAAAGTAGCCGAGCAGGCCGAAACCGAGCATCCAATAGACTTCGGTCATACTGCTGTTGAGCGAGTAGCTGCCCACCACAGACAACACCAAAATCAGCGGAATCAGGATCGCCTTGGGCAGTTCGACTACCTTGGCGAAGATTTTGATACCGGTGAGGCCGAATATCAGCAGGAAGATGTTGGCCAGCGCAAGGTTACCGACCGTAAACCAGAAGATATACGGCGTCTGGATCATCAACATCGGGCCAGGGTTGAGGCCGTGGATGATCAGCGCGCCGATGATGATCGCAGTGACCGCGTCGCCGGGCATGCCCAGCGTCAGCATCGGCACGTAGGCCCCGCCGACCGCGGCGTTGTTGGCGGTTTCGGGGGCCACCAGGCCTTCGTAGGCACCCTGGCCGAATGGCTTGCTGGGGTTCTTGACCGAGCGCTTGGCATGGTCGTAGGCGAACAGCGAGGCAATGTCGCCACCGGTGCCGGGCAGCGCGCCGACGATCACCCCTATCAACGAGGTACGGATCGACAGCGGTAGGTACTTGCGCACCAGTTTGAACGAGGGAATGATCTTGTCGACCTTCTGGCGCACCGGTTGGGCGTTGAGCTGATGGAGCTGAAAGAATGCCTCAGCGGCACCGAACATGCCGATCATCACTACGACATAATTAATGCCGCCCATCAGTTGCATGCTGCCCATGGTGAAGCGCGGCTCTGCGGTGACCTGGTCGAGGCCTACCAGACCGATGACCGCGCCCATGGCAGCGGCGAAGATGCCGCGGGACAGCGACTCGGCGGCCAGACTTCCGACCAGCAGCAGACCCAGGGCGGCGATCAGAAAGTAGTCACGCGGAGCGAATTCCAGCGCCATATCGGCGAGAAAGGGGGCAACACTGGCCAGCACCAGGGTGCCGAGCAGGCCGCCGATCACCGACATCACCGTGCTCAGGCCGATGGCGCGGCCAGCCTCGCCCTGCTGGGCCAACGGGTAGCCGTCGAACGAGGTCGCCACCGACGAGGGGGCGCCGGGAATGTTGAGCATGATCGCGGTGCGCGAGCCGCCGTAGACGCCGCCGGTGTAGATGCCCACTATCAACGCCAAGGCATCGTTGATGTCCCAGGAGAAAGTGAAGGAGATCAGGATCGACGTGGCCATGGTCACCGAAAGGCCGGGAATCGCGCCGATATAAATGCCCGCTAGCGTGCCTATGGCTGTCAGCATCAACAGTGACGGGTCGAGCCATGCCATCAGGAAATAGGAAATCGAGTCAGCCATGCTGGGAACCTCGGTCGGTCAGGGCAGGTAGACCTGAAATAGCAGCTTGAACAGGGCGTAGATGACGCCGGTCGCCACCGCGGTGATGATCAGGGACGCCAGGAAACGACCACGGCGCAGAAAGACCTGCGAGACGAACAGGAAGAGCACCGTCGCCGGGAGGAATCCGACCAGTTCAAGCAGGAACAGGTAGCAGAGAGCCAGTACGGAGAAGATTACGATCGGCAGTGGGAAATGCTGTTGGACGAATTGGCGGGCCTCGTCGAGGGCGCCTGTTGTATCCGGTTTGGGATGATGGCGCTGACCCCAGAGAATGGCCAGCATCGAGCCGATCATGATCGCCCCCAGCAGGAGGGGAAAGGCCCCGGCAGAGTTGGGTAGATCGAAACCGGCGATCTGGTAGGCCTCGTAGAACACGCCCACGCTGAGCAGGAGCAGCAGCGCGTTGAAGGCGCGTTCCCCTGTCTTGAGTTGCTGTTCGTTGGACATGGGTGTCTCCATGTGAGCGACGGCGGGATTGTTATCCCACCGTCGCCTTGCAGGTCAGAGGATTATGGCTTGGGGATGCCGACATCTTCCGGTGAGATCTTGGCTGCATCTGCCTTCTGTAGGGCCCAGGCGGTTACCGACTGCCAACGGTTCAGGAACTCTTCGGCTTTTTCACCTTGCAGGTTAAGTGACTTTGCGCCGTTCTCTGAGAGGAATTTCTGAAAATTCTCATTGGCCACGCCCTTCTGATAGGCCTCGCTGAGAGTAGCGACGATGTCTTCCGGTGTGTCCTTGTTCACGGCTACGGCCCAGAACGGCCCCCAGGGTAGATACGATTCGATTTCGGGCAGTGCCTGGGTGATCGGCGGCGTATTGGGCAGTTCTTCGATCTTTTCCTTGGTGAACACGGCCAGGCCCTTAAGACGCCCGGCGGCTATCTGATCCTGGGCTGCGGCCAAGCTCAGCGGCATGAAGTCGATATGACTACCGAGCAGCGCGGTGATTCCCGGGCCATCGCCGCCGAAGGTCACATTGCGCACGTCCAGACTGCTGACCGAGTTGACCATTGCTAGAATGGTGCTCGGTAGACCACCCGCGCCAGTGCCTCCCATGCGCAGCTTGCCTGGATTCTTATTGGCATAATCGAGCAACTCCTTGAAGTTGTCGAACTGGCTGTCGGCTGGTGCGGCGATAACCACCAGACCCTGACCGATCACGTTGATCGGCGTCATGGCACTATAGTCGAAGTCTGCCAGTCCCATGATGGGGTAAAGCTGCGGGTTTTCGGCGCCGTAAAGTACGGTGTAGCCGTTCGCGGGCTGTTGCATAACAGCGTTCATACCGATCACGCCGGTGCCACCCGGACGATTGTTGAGAATGATGTCGGTGCCCAGCGCGTCCTCGACGTATGGCGTCAGGCTGCGTGCGACCGTATCCGTAGCGCCGCCGGCACCCCACTGGATGATGCCTTGGATATTGCGCTCTGGGTACTCGGCGAAGGCAGGCGAAATGGCTGCCAGGGTTCCGGCCGAGAGCGCCAGGCCGGTAAGTAGTTGCTTGATCATGGGCTGTTATCCTCCAGACGGTGCGACGCGTTATTTTTTAGAGTGCCCGACATCGTCGCAATGGTATTTGTGTTCGATAGGCGAATCGTCGTCCTACCTGCGAACAAACTAGAGGCGGCACGTGATGCTGTCAATCGCCTAACGCCCGACTACGACCAATGTCGAAGCAAATATGGAACGTCGTGCCAGAACTGCTCTTCAGGCGCCTGAGGCCCCGATTCATGGGGGCTCACTGGGTAAACGCGCTTGACAGGATCGTGCTCCGGGAGTCCATAATGCGAACTAACGAACGCTATGCGAACAACGAGCCGTCCAGCACCCGCTATCTTATACTAGGGCGCCAACGTCGATGACGGTATCTTGCCCGACAAATCAGGAGAGTATCTCATGCGAGCCATAGCCACCGTATGCCTCAGCGGTGACCTGCGCAGCAAACTGGAAGCCGTCGCGCGCGCAGGCTACGACGGGGTGGAGATATTCGAAAATGACCTGTTGTCCTTCGATGGCTCGCCAAGCGACGTACGCGCGTTGTGCGAATCGCTCGGCCTGCGGATCGTCGCCTTCCAGCCGTTTCGCGATTTCGAGGCGATGCCCGAGCCGCAGCGTCGGCGCAATCTCGAGCGCGCCGAGCGCAAGTTCGATCTCATGGAGGAGTTGGGCACCGACTTCCTGCTGGTCTGCAGCAACGTCTCGCCGCAGTGCATCGACGACCTGCAGCGGGTGATCGACGACCTGCGCGAACTGGCCGAGCTGGCCGGCAAGCGTGGTCTGCGCGTCGGCTTCGAGGCGTTGGCCTGGGGACGTCATATCAGCGACTACCGGGTGGCCTGGGAGGCGGTGAGACGTGCCGACCATCCGGCGCTGGGGGTGGTTCTCGACAGCTTTCATATTCTCTCGCGTGGCTTCGAACTCGACACCCTGGCGAGCATTCCCGCCGACAAGATCGCCTTCGTGCAGATCGCCGACGCGCCGCTGCTGGACATGGACGTGCTGCAATGGAGCCGGCACTTTCGCTGCTTCCCCGGCCAGGGCCGGCTGCCGCTCGAGGCGTTCATGCAGGCGCTGGCCAGGACCGGCTACGACGGGCCGCTGTCGCTGGAGATCTTCAACGACGCCTTTCGCGCCGCGCCGAGCGACGCCACCGCCAGGGACGGGCTGCGCTCGCTGATCTGGCTCGAGCAATGCGCCGAAGGCGCGCCCTGGTCGCAGCCGGCCCCGGCGCAGCCCGACTACCGCGGGATTCACTTCATCGAGTTCACCCTCGATGAGGGCAGTGCCGCACCGCTCGGCGAATTCCTCTCGGCGCTGGGCTTCCAGCACATCGGCCGGCACCGCTCGAAGAACGTCGAACTGTGGCGCCAGGGCGACATCCATCTGGTGCTTAACTTCGAGACCGACAGCTTCGCGCATACCTTCCGCCTGCTGCATGGCACCTCGGTATGCGCGGTGGGCTTTAGGGTCAGCGATCTTGACACCGCCATGGCCCGGGCGCGCATCTATCAGGCGCCGCTGTTTCGCGGTCCGGTGGGCGAGGGCGAGATGCAGATTCCGGCGTTGCGCGGGATCGAGGGCAGCCTGATCTACCTGGTCAACGACGCCCAGGCCCGCGACGTGCAGTGGCGAACCGACTTCACGCTGTTCGACGACGCCTCCGATCAAGGCACCGGTCTGCTCAACGTCGATCACATGTCCTATGTGCTGCCGCCCACCCAGCAGCTCGGCTGGCTGTTGTTCTATCGCAGCGTGTTCGGTTTTGCCGCCGGCAGCGAGCACGAGATAGCCGATCCCCGCGGCATGATGATCAGCCAGACGGTAACCAGCCCGGAGGGCTCGATTCGCCTTCCGCTCAACGTCTCGTCGGCCTCGGACACCCAATCGGGGCGCTTTCTGTCGGCGCATCAGGGCGGCGTGCAGCAGATCGCCTTCGCCACCGGCGAGATCTTCGCCACCGTCGATGCCATGCGCGCGCGCGGCCTGCCGATGCTGCGCATTCCGGCCAACTACTACGACGACCTGGCGGCGCGGTTCGAGCTCGACGATAGCCTGCTCGAGGCGATGCGGACCCGCAATATCCTTTACGACCGCAACGACGACGGCGAATTCTTCCACGCCTATACCGAGACCTTCATGGACCGGTTCTTCTTCGAGGTGGTCGAACGACGGGGCGACTATTCGCAGTTCGGTGCGGTGAATGCCCCGATTCGCCTGGCCGCGCAGGCCGCCCAGCGCTGAACGCAATCACCGCTATGCAACCGGGGGCTCGCCAGGGCGGTTCCCGCAATGGAGACAGTGCATGAAACTCGGTCTGATCGGCAGGGCGATCATGAATTCCAGCTCGCCGGACTTGCATGTTCGGCTGGGCAAGCTGACGGGCATTCCCGCCAGCTACGATCTCTTCGATGCCAACGAGCAGCCCATCGAGTCGCTCGACAGCCAGGTCCGCGAAGTGATGGCGCAGGGCTATCGCGGCGTCAACGTCACCTATCCGTACAAGGAAGCCGCACTCGAGGTCGCGACGACGATGGGCGAGGGCGCGCGGCTGGTCGGCGCGGCCAACACGCTGATCTTCGAGAATGGCGCAGTTCAGGCCGAGAACACCGACTTCACCGGCTTCATCAACGGCTATCGGGCGACCCTCGGCGAGCGCCGGCCGGGGCGCGTGCTGCTGGTTGGCACCGGCGGCGTGGGCAAGGCGGTGGCCTTCGGCCTGGGCAAGCTGGGCGCCACGGAGATCGTCCTGCTCGACCTGGACCCCGACAAATCGCGCCGGCTCGCCGAGGAGTTGAAGCGCGCCGGTTTCCCGGCATCGACGATTATCGCCGAAGAACTGGAAACGACCGCGGCGCGTTGCGACGGGCTGGTCAACTGCACGCCGATCGGTCACGAGAAGAGTCCCGGCTGCCCGTTGCCCAGCTCGGCGATTCAGGGTCATCAATGGATATTCGACGCCGTCTACGTCCCGGCGGTGACCGAGTTCATCGCCGCGGCGAAGACGATGGGCGCGCAGGTGGTCAGCGGGGTGAGCCTGTTCGTGTTCCAGGGTGTCGATGCCTTCAAGTTCTTCTGCGAAGATGCCGACAAGCGGGCGCTGGTCGAGAAGCAGGCCGCGGCGCTGTTTGCCCACTACAAGCGTGAACTGATGAAGGAGAACGAGGCATGAGCGCGTCCAAGGTGCTAATCCTGCACGGCCCCAACCTCAACCTGCTGGGCACCCGCCAGCCGGAGATCTATGGCCACGAGACGCTCGACGACATCAATAACCGGCTCTATGAGAAGGCCGCGATCAACGGCTGGGATATCGCCTGCCGGCAGAGCAACCACGAGGGCGAGCTGATCGATGCCATCCAGACCGCGCGGACCGACGGCACCGATCTGATCGTCATCAACCCCGCGGCCTACACGCACACTTCGGTGGCGATCCTCGACGCCCTCAACGCTTACGAGGGCCAGGTCATCGAGGTGCATCTTTCCAACATCCACAAGCGTGAGGCGTTTCGTCATCACTCCTACGTCTCGCGGCGCGCCGACGGTGTGATCGCCGGGCTGGGCAGCCGGGGCTATCTGCTGGCGCTCGACACCCTTTCCTGATATTTCCAGCGCCTATGGCGCAATTTCCCCGCCATGGCGTTTTGCTCGGGCCCGGAGAAAGAGGGGATCTGCTGAGAATCCCCTGTCGAAAAAGCAATGCGTCTAGTGCGCCGAGCGCCAAAGAGGTGTTGATCGTAGCTGATGAGCCACTTGAGTAAACCATCCTATGAGGGAAGGAATTGCTAGAGAGACAGACGCATTGACAGGTCTGCTGCCTTGATATCCTTCGTGAGGGTTCCCAGAGAAATGTAATCGACTCCCGTCTGAGCGATATCGGCCAGCGTATTTTCAGTAATACCGCCCGACGCTTCCAGTACAGCGCTGCCATTGTTCAACTGGACGGCTGAATACATGTCATCAAGGGTGAAATTGTCCAGCATGATAATATCGGCTTTGGCTGCGAGAGCTTGTTTCAGCTCGGAAAGGTTTTCAACTTCGATCTCGATAGGAGCCTCCAGTCCCGTCTGCCTTGCCGCTGTTATGGCTTCGCTGATACCACCGCAGGACATGATATGGTTTTCCTTGATGAGGAAACCGTCATAGAGACCTGTCCGGTGGGAATGGCAGCCACCACAGGTTACAGCATACTTCTGCGCCAGGCGTAGACCGGGCAACGTCTTGCGAGTATCCAGGAGCTTGGCGTGTGTATTGCCGACCAGGGTTGAATAGGCATGACAACGCGTAGCGATCCCCATCAGCAGCTGCAGGAAGTTGAGAGCGCTACGCTCACCGCTCAAGAGGGAGCGGGCTGAACCTGACAGGTGACACAACGGGGTATTGGCTTCGACCATGTCTCCGTCCGAAGCTACCCACTCGATCTTCACGCCTTGGTCAATTTCTCGGAAAACCTCATCGACCCATCGGCTACCACACATTATGGCACGTTCCCTTGTCGTGACAGTGGCTTCGGCGTGAATGTTCTCGGGAATCAGGTGGCTAGTGATATCGCCACTGCCGATGTCCTCCAGAAGTGCTGCGGCGACGTTGTCGTGGATGGCTCGTGCAAGGGCCTCTTTGTCAATCTCGTACATCAGGATGGTCCTTTTAGTGCTAAAAGTCGTTTTGTGAGCAGTTTCTTAAGAAGAGATTCGGAATTTTCATGCAGGATCGCCGAACGGGCGAAGCAGAGAGCTCGGCTCATAGTCAGAAAAAGGCACCCTGTGAAGGGTGCCGTAGGATAAGCCGAGGTCGTTTTGGGTTCTTAAATCATGCGGGTATTTTATGATCGCTGTGTCGAAGGTGTGGCGTAGTCACGAAACAAATGCCAAAGATCACTATGGCAACGATAATCGTCCACCAACTTGGGACGATGAACATCAGGCCCGCTACGCCAAAGCCGACCCTTGGGAAGGTTTTCAGGGGCTTTCGCCAATAGCCTTCGATCCCAATGCTCAGTAGCAGTACTCCGACTACCGCCGTCAGGCAGGACATGGCGATATTGAGCCAACTTCCGACCAGCAGCAGCCCTTCACCATACACGAACGCGAAGGGCACGATGAACGCCGTGATGGCTAATTTGACTGCGCCTATTGCGATTTCGGTGGGCTTTGCGTCCGCTATCGCCGAAGCTGCAAAGGCGGCGACGGCTACCGGGGGCGTCATTGCCGACAAGACCGCAAAGTACAAGATGAACATGTTGGTCTGTAATACGCTGAACCCTAGAGACAGCAACGTTGGGCTGACCAGGACAGTGGCGAGAATGAAGGCCGACGGCGTGGGCATGCCCATGCCGAGAATAATCGCCAAGATGGCCGAAATGACCAGCGCCAGGAATGCACTGTTACCAGCCAGCAAGAAGACCAGGTCGGAGAATTTGCTGCCGAGCCCAGTCATGGAGATACCACCGATGACGAGCCCGGCAGCCGCACAGGCGGCCACGACGGATACCATGCGCAGCGTGGTAACCGCTAGCGCATCCCAGACCGCCCTGGGACCCATGCGGGTCGATTTTCGGAAGGCGGCAACAACCAGGACCATGAAAGTCGAAATGGCAGCCACATAGGTGGGCGAGTAACCCATGACCAGTGCGGTCGACAGAGCTACTAGCGGAACGATAAAAAGGCCGCCGTTTTTAAGAGTGCCCTTGAAAGACGGCGTTTCCCCTTTGGCGAGTCCGCCAAGGCCCAGCTTCATCGACCGAAGGTGTACTTGGCTGTAGACACACAGGTAGTAGAGGAGAGCGGGGATGATGCCAGCGATGGCGATATCCCGGTAATCAATGCCGGTGTACTCTGCCATGATAAAGGCTGCAGAGCCCATGACAGGGGGGAGCAAGCTGCCACCGGTCGAAGCAGCGACTTCGACACTACCCGAGAGCGCCTTGTTGTAACCCAGGCGTTGCATGATGGGAATGGTGACAGAGCCCGTCGTCACAACGTCAGAAGTGGGGCTGCCAGACATGGTGCCGTAGAGGCCGGAGGAGATTACTGCAATCTTGGCAGGACCTCCCGTTCTCCGTCCCGCAATGGCGGAAGATAAATTATAGAAAAATTCGGCGCCACCTGCTTTAGAAAGGAAGGTCCCGAACATGACGAACAGGAACGCATAAGTGGCCGCTACCCGCAGGGGAACGCCGAACAGGCCGTCAGAGGTGAACATCATGATGTCCATGAAGTGATTGTAACTCACTTCTCTGAAACCCAATGGACCAGGCAGCGAGTGGCCGAACAAGTTATAGACAAGGAACAGGAGAACGACACTGGTCAGGCCCATGCCGACCGTGCGACGCGTCGCTTCTATGGTGAGAAAGAGCAATACGCTGGACGCGATCAGGTCCGCTGTCTCCAGTGGGAAAAGCAGGGTTATCCTTTCAGCGATACGATCACTCTCGATGAAAAAATAAATGCCTACCGCTATGCTGGCCGTCACTAACAACCAGTCCAGCAGGCTGGGTCGGTCGGTACGGCCCTTGGGGCCAGCATTGATGACCAAGAATAATACCGCCAGCATGGCGGACAGGAAGATGACGGTCATCGTGTACAAATCAATATAGACGATGGTCGTCGTGTAAATGACCGCAATCGCTATCAAGGCAGCACATCCATGTACTGCCATGCCCAGTTTACCCTTTAGTGGCCGCCTCGTTCCCGTGCCGGCCAAGAGTTTGAAAAACGGAATCATCGAAATCATCCTCAGCAGCGAGAGTATGCCGGGTTAGTCAGTTAACGAAGCCCCGCTTCCTTCAGATAGCGAATAGCCCCTTCGTGGTAGGGCACGCCTTCGGAGGAAGCCATGACTTCGGGGGTCAACCCTTTCATCGCAGGATGGACGGTGGCGATCTTCTGGTAGTTTTCAAACAGGGCCTTGGTGATGTTGTACGCAGTCTGCTCGTCCATGTCGCTGCGTACTGCCAAGGCGGCACTGATCGTCACGGTAGGAATGGCTTTGGGCGCCCACTTGTAGGCACCGCCGGGGATGACAAAAGGCTTGGTGCCTGATTTTTCATCGACAGCCTTGACCGTTTCTTCTGAAAGCGGCAACAGAGTCAGGTCGATACTATTGCTGGCTTGTAGAATGGAGCTCTGACGCACGAACAGGCTATTCAGGAACATATCGATGCGGCGATCCTGGATGAGGTTGGATTGCTCACCTGAAGCCGCATAAATAATTTCCCCACCCCAACTTTTAATCTTGTCAGGACCTGCGCCGATTTCGTTCAGCATTTCCATGGCAACGCTGGAGGCAATATTGCCTCGCTTGTTAATGGCGATCGTGATCGGGGGCTTGACCTTGGCAATGTCAGAAAAGGTCTTGATGCCGTATTTCTCGGCAAAGTCCTTCCGCATGACGGCCTGCATGGGGGCCCAGTTGTACAGGTTGGCAAGTACCCTGATGTCCTTGATCGGCTCCCGGAACGGCGGTGAGCCATCCTGTGCCAGCTTCAATACGGCATCCTCGATGATTGCGAGACTGGCGTCGTCACGCTCCAGGACGGCGACATTGGCCAGGCCGCCGCCCGAAGTCTGATAGGTGATTGTCGAACCAGGGTACTCGGCCTTCAAGGCTGAGTCGATGCCAGCCCCCAGCAGTGACCACAATCCACCGGGAGAGGCGCCGGCCACGGTCATTTCGTAACTTTGGGCCGAGGCAGGGTTGATGAGCAGGCTGGGAGCTATAAAGGCGGCTGTGCAGAGCGCTTTCTTGATGAACTTCTTCATTATATTCACCGTGTTTGTCAGGTTTGAAGGTTGTTTTTATAAATAACCATGAATTTATATTTTAAAACTTTCCAGGGTGGAAGGATGGAATAGATCCTCGGGTTTGAGTCGGCGACTGGAGAGGCCTTCCGCATGGTGCTGGTTCAGGAAACGCTCGAGGGTATTTTTATTTTCGGCAAAACCATACGACCAGAAGTCGTCGCCCATCAAGTTCCGGGCAGCACGGAGCTGATCTTCAACGAAGGGTAGCGTCACTTTCGTGGCGGCAGTATCGCTGAGCTTGGCCACGGCTAATGCCTTGGACTGTTCGAAGGCCTTGTAGACCGAAAACGGCAGCCAAGGGTGACGTTCGACCAGTGTCTTGCGAATGCCCAATAAATGCATGATCGGAAAGATACCGGTACGCCGGTACCAGTCCGATGCGGCCTGTTGCGGGTCGGCATAGAGATAGCCCACATGAGGGTGTCCGCGGTCGAAACAGGATGGGGCACGTGGCCCCATCACTGCGTCCAGTTCACCCGAGGCGAGCATGCCGGAAAGCGTTTCCCCTGCAGGGATGTTTTCCACATGGACGCCTTCCGGCAGATTGAGGTTGATTTTCTCGACTCGACCCGGCTGCTCGTAACCGCCGCGCAGCCAAGTGACGTCGCTAGGCTTCAGACCATGGTCTTCTTCGAGAAACAGCCGCGCCCAGACGTTGGCAGTGAGCTGGTACTCCGGAACGCCGATGCGCTTGCCTCGAAGATCCGCGGGCGTCTCGATGCCTCGGTCGGTGCGGATATAGATCGAGGTGTGGCGAAAGGCGCGCGAGGGAAACACGGGGACACCCACGTAGGGGCAATTGTCTGCCGCGGTCTTCACCGAGAAACTGCTCAGCGAAAGCTCGGTGATGTCGAATTCGGCATGACGAAAAGCGCGGAAGAAAATCTCTTCCGGGTCGTGGAGCATGAACACCGGATCCACGCCGTCGATCTGTACTTCCCCGTCGATCAAGGGACGCATGCGATCATAGTTACCTACGGCAATGGAGAGTTCTAGTTTGTTCATCAGCAGTCCTGGGTCGGTCGTTGATTGTCGTTTGCCGTGTATCAGCCGGGATCAGGAACTGATCGGCTACTTGGCTTGGGCATCCGCCGCATAGAGTTCGGCTTCCTCGGGCGCGGTGCCCAGCTCGCGCCAATCGGTTTCCTTGGGGACGACGCCCTGGAAAGATTTCAGCTTGTACTGCGGAATGCGCGGCTCTTCGGTACCAATTGCCGGTCCACCTTGCTGCATGGTCTTGGCCGCCTGGACCATCTGGCGACGGAACTCGACGATGGCGAGGTCGCTGGCACCAAGGCGGTCGTGGGTGCGGTCGGCAATGGGGCCCATGGTTTCCCACATGGCGATGTCCTGGTTGGGGATGCCGCGGATACCGGTGAAACTGGTGCCGAGCTGCATGATCCGACGATCCTGCCAGTAATTGTTCTCGCGATTACGGAACTTGTGGAAACGCTCGTCCAGATCGATGCCGACCTGAGCCCCGAGGAACTTGCGCCAGGATTCGGTATCCGGAGTGGTGGCTTTGTCGCCCCAGGCGATGAAGTGAAATGCCGTGTGGGTATCATCAATCGGTACATGCAGAATCGCGATATCATAAAGATTGTTCGGGGGTATCTGCACGGTGTAGGGCGCAATGAATAGGGTCGTACGCACATAGTCGTGCGTCTTGGAATCCGTGATTGGACGGCGGATTGCTGCATAGCGAAACCCGAAACGGGTCTTTTGCAATTGCAGGCGTGGGGCCTTGTCCGTTGACGGGCGAAGCCAGAGTTTATCGTTGGCTTCGGCACCACCGATGCGTGCGGGGACCATATCGGTGGAATGCAGGGAGGACGAGTGTGCCGAGTCGATGGCACCTTCCAGAATCTGCGCCCAGTTGCAATCGATGATGATCTTGGCGATCGATACCTTGGTTTCCGGCGTCGGCTGGAACACCGGTGCGGTGAATTCCGGCTTCTCCTCGGCGGGCCCCATGTAGACCCAGATGAAACCGGCCTCCTCGTGGGTCGGGTACGCCTTGTGCTTGACCTTTTCGGTCATTTTCGATTCCGGCGGCTCGGACGACATTTCGAGGACATTGCCTTCGACGTCCATCTTCCAGCCATGGTACAGACAGCGCAGCCCGCACTCCTCATTGCGGCCCAGCGCCAGTGATGCGCGGCGGTGAGGACACATCTCGTCCATAACACCAACGCGACCATCAGTGTCGCGGAAGGCTACCAGGTCTTCGCCCAAAAGGCGTACCCGAACGGGATCGCCGTCCGGTTCGGCGACTTCTTCGGAGAGGCAGGCAGGCAGCCAGTGACGACGCATGATCTGCCCCATGGGGGCGTCACCTTCGACACGGCAGAGGAGTTCGTTTTCTTCGTGAGTCAACATTGCACGAGATCTCCAGATTGGGTTTGCGACGCTATCCAAGCCTTGTGCAGTGAAAATGCTTAGATATCTAACTTACATGCCTAAGTTAGTCCAAGAGTCCGCAACGTCAAATACGGCGAAAGTCGTATTTTGTGCCGTATTCGCAATATTTTGAGACCTTCGTCTAGAGGGGCTTCCCGGGATCTGGCGGTCATTCTTCCGCGATCCCTTCGCGCTTGACGCGAGCCCCACGCGGCGACTCGGTATCGTTCGGCCAAGGCGTATTTTCTGATCGTAGAAAGGCGGAATGGCGAATGGTTTGCAATGACTTATAAAGCATTATCGAGCGGTACTTTATTGTCCGCGATGCGTTCGCGCACCTCGCGCTGCAGAAAAAGAGAGCACGGCCCATGCGCCTTGTGCTTGGCACTTATCGAAACTGTCGGGAAGCGGTGGCGGGCAACTACAAAAAGGCTCGTCCGATGGCATGACCGTGCGCCCCGCTCCTCGGTCAAGGGAGCGGGGCGCACGGGGTCGACTGAATTGAACACGCTGATCGGGCAGGAGTGCCGGAGCGATGGCCCCGTCAGTCGCCGTTGCCAATCATAATGGCGCCGGCGAGCGGGCGGTCGGCTAGCGACGTGCCTGGGCGCGCTGCTTCCACAGCTGCCAGGGTCTCTCGACCTGACCCTCGATCATCTCCATCGCCGTCTTGGCTTCTCCCGGGGTCAGGTATTCGACAGGACCGAGGCGCAGGGCATCGGCCTGCAGGCGTGCATTCACCTCAACGTAAACCGCCCGATAGACGGCTTGCTTGAGTGTTGGGCCGGTGACCGTCGCACCGTGTCCACGCATCAGCACGACATTATTGTCGCCCAGTGAGTGGGCCAGTGACTCGCCAAGCGGGGCGTTTCGGATCAGCAGGTCCGTGGCGTCACCAGCGACGTCGCGGATCTCGAAGATCGGGGCGCCTTCGCCGATAAAACCGCTCATGTGACACATGGGTCTCAGCGGCGTCGACTTGACCGCACTGAACGGCACCACCGAGGGCGAATGGCTATGCACCACGGCCATGACATCCGGTCGGGCGCGATAGATCTCTCCATGGATGAAACGTTCGAGATAGACCTTGCGCCCGTCGGCATCGACGGGCGTGCCGTCGAGGTCGAATTCGATGATGTCCTCTGCATCGACCAGGCCTGGCGCCATGTTGCGAGCGAGCAGAAAGCGCTCGGGACGTTCGGGGTGGCGGGCGCTGACGTGGCCGAACGCATCGACAACGCCTTCGTCGAAGAGAATGTGGTTGGCATGGACCAGATCCTGCAGCAGGTCGTCGATGTCCGGCGTTCCGGCAGCGGCCTGCGGCGTATTGTTGTTCATCGCATATCCTTGGCTGGGTATGGGGTTTCGTCTAGTGGGTGCGTTATTCGTTGGCTTCCGCCAGGTTGCTGATAATGGCGAGCAGGGTGCGCCGGGTCGCCAGCAGGTCGTCGTCGTCGACGCCGCGCACCGCGCTATCGTTGACCGATTCGGCCAGCGGAATCAGGGTCTGCTTGAGATCGCGGCCTTTCTCTGTCAGATAGATGTGGATGTTCTTGCGGTTGCCGTTGAGCTGGCGCCGCTCGATCAGGCCATTGGCCTCCATGGCCTTCAGCGCCGTGTAGGTGGTCGGTTCCATGAGACCGGCCTGTTCGCTGAGCTCACGCTGAGTGAGCCCCTCGGTCACCCACAGGATGCGCAGAAACGACCAGTGGCCGAAGCTCACGGAGTGATCCGCCAGCTTCGTCTGCAGGGTTTTGGTAAGCACGCGCCCGGCATCGCGTACCAGGTGGGCCAGGCGGTCGTCGGGGACGTCCTCCTGCCAGTGCCGCAGTACCGTTCTTGTCTCTTGGTTGTTGCTTCGTGCCATCACGGTTTCCTTCTGACGAGCCAATGGGTCTCCCAGCCAACGCCTACCTTAGCGCAGCGCGGTGGGGCAGTCCCACCTGCTGGGAGAGCACTACATCGCGCCTGGTGGCTGCGGACTCGAGCATGCCCAGGCAGACTTCCATGGTCGCCAGGCCCCATTCGCCGGAGTGGATCGGGGCTCGGCCGTGGCGCACGGCGTCGATCAGCTCGTCGAGCACCTCGCGGCGCGGAATCGTCGGGGGCGCCAATGCCTCCAGGTAGCGCCGGGTATCGGCGTAGACCTGTACCCCCTGGGGCGAGGGGCGCAGATCGGCGTGATCGCAGGCGACCACGACGAAGCCGAAATGATTGTGGGTGATCTCCTCGAGGCGGCTGTTGGCGAGCGACAGGCCGGCGCCGTAGGTGCGGGTGTTCTTGAGTGCGGCCTCTTCCTCGGGGGTCTGTACCTGGGCGAGTCTGCGTCGGGCATGACCGTACTGGCTGGGGTCGCGTGGCTGACCGAGCTCGCCCGACCAGCCACAGAACTCGTCGCTGTCGAAGTGCGCGAAGCCGCTGTAGGTCATGGTGGCGAAGGGGCCGCCCTCGAAGCTCAGCAGGGCGCCATAAGCGCCTTCGGTGGGGCGGGCGGCATCCCAGCTGCCGGTGATGGCCCGTACGCTGCTCGCTCGACCGCCTCCCAGTAGTCGCACGATATCGACCTGATGGGCGGCCTGGCTGAAGACCACGCCGCCACCGCGTGATGTATCCAGTTCCTCGGGACGTCGCGGGCGATAGAGAAAGTCGGTGAAGTTGAGCGCATGAATCATGCGGACTGCGCCGAACTCGCCGCTGTCGATCAGTTCACGGGTACGCAGATAGGGCGTATCGAAGCTGTGGCTGTGCCCGACCATCAGCCAGCGTCCGGCCTGGCGCATGGCCGCTATCATGGCCCGGCAATCCTCGAGCGAGAGTGCCATGGGCTTCTCGACGAGGACATGCTTGCCGTGCGCCGCCGCCAGTTCGACATGCTCGCGGTGAAACTGGTGCGGTGTGGCGACGTAGACGGCTTCGACATCAGGGTTGGCGCACAGCTCGGCAACGTCGGCGTAAGTCACGGCGTCGAAATCGCTTGCGAATTGCCGCCGGGCCTCCTCTCGAGGATCGGCGGCCGCAACGAGACGAATGCCAGGGTGTGCCGCCAGGGTCGGCAGCAGCAACATGAAGCCGCGACCGAGACCGGCGATCCCGAGTCGCAAGGGCGGTGGTGTCATGGGATTCTCCGGCGAAAGCGAACGGCTCATTCTGGAAGGTCGATGATTAGTTCTTCCGAGATGGCACGCGAGACGCAGACCATAATGTTGTCCTGGTGTTCGGCCTCTGACAGCACCAGGTCGCGATGGTCTGCCTCACCTTCCACCAGGCGGGTGCGACAGGAGCCACAGGTGCCGCTTTCGCAGGAGTAAGGGACGTGATGCCCGTTGGCTCTCAACGCTTCGAGAATCGACACGCCCGCCGGGACAGGCACGGCTTCGCCGGTCTTGGCCAACCGTACGGTGAAGGGCTTGTCATCTTCCTTGCTTGCTGACTTGCGCGTGCCGAAATCCTCGAAACGCACACTCGAGGATGACCAGTGCCCCGTCATATCGCGTACGGCTTCCATCAGGCCGCGCGGACCACAACAGTAGACGTGTGCGCCCTTGGGCTGCTCGAGTACCGGCCACAGGTCGTAAGCATTATCAGGGTCACCCTGGTCATGGTGAATGATGACCTTGCCACGGTACTCGGGGCCGCTCAGCTCCTCGAGAAAGGCCGTCTGGGCGGCGTCGCGCGTTAGATAATAGAGCTTGAATGGCTTGCCGCCGGTGGCGCGCAGATGGCGGATCATCGCCATGATCGGAGTGATGCCGATGCCGCCAGCGATGAACACGTAGCGTGCCGGATTGCCCTTGAGCTCGAAGTCGTTGTGCGGGTCGGAGACCTGCAGCCTGTCGCCGGCCTGGGTCTCGTCGATCAGACTCTTCGAACCACCTGTCCCGGCCTCCTCGCGCTTGACCGCGATCACGTAGCGGTGGCGCTCTTCGGGATCGTTGCACAGCGAGTAACGACGCACCTGGCCATTGGGTACGCGGATGTGGAGATGCGCCCCGGGTGTGAATTCGGCAAGCTCATGGCCATCGGGATGCGCTAATTCGATGCGATAGATCCCTTCGGCGATCATGTCCAGCGCCGTCACTTCGAGTGCGCTCATGGGAACTTCGGCGGGAGTGCTAGCCATGGGGAAATCCCGTGTTGTCATTGATGGCACAAAATACTTTTATATCTAAGTATTTTTGAAGACCAAATGCAATCGGGGGAGCATTCGACTTTAGTCGTGCGGCTGAGGGGCGGCTCGGGCACAGGCCCAAGGCGGCGGAGCGGATAAAGTAGTGCGAAGCGACACGTCTGTGGGGAGCCGGGTTCACGGGCGCATGGGGCGATCCATGAGCCGGGAATTGCAAGGGTATTGCGGGCAACGCGCAAGGCGCTGTCGCCCAGCACGGTGTCGTTTCAGCAGATGATGTCGAGCAATCGCCGGCTGGCTGTCAGCGCCCCGCGGGCACGCTCCAGTGCGCTCACGCCGCGTTCGCGCAAGGCCTGGGTAGGGACCTCCAGGCTCAGCGGCACGTCGGGTGGCAATACCGCTAGCAGCCCGGCCAGGTCGATGTCGCCCTCGCCGGGGAAGCAACGCGCCTGGCGGGCCTGGCGAATGATTTCGTCCATCGAGTCGGGGCGTGGCCCGGCCACGTCGCACAGCTGCGCGTAGCGTATCCAGTGGCGTGGCACCTCGGCCAGCTCGTCGAGCCGGCTCCCCGAATGCTCGAAATGGAAGGCATCGACCAGCAGCCCAGCGTTGGGCCGGTTCGCCGTGGCGACGATGCGCCGGGCCTGGGACAGGTCACAAACGCCGGTCCATGGCATGAACTCGAGGTGCGGGTGTAGGCCGAAGCGCTCGGCCAGCTCGCACAGTGCGGCGAAGTTGTCGGTCAGCCGGCCCTCGTCGTCATCGTTGCCGGCGACCAGCACTTCGCTTGCGCCCAGCTCGGCACCGACTTCCAATGCCGCTGCGAAATCGCATGCGACGTCGGTTTCCGGCCTGAGACGCAGGATCTCCACATCGAGCACCGCGATCCCGGTGTCGCGCAGCCGCGCCTGGGTCCGACGGCGCAGGGCGGCGTCGGCGATCAGCGGGAAGTGATGCTCCTCGGGGGTGGCGGGGATCAACCGCAGCCCGACCCGGTCGTAGCCGGCCCGTGCCGCGACCTCGGCCATCTCGGGCGGAGAGAGTTCGAGCACGGTCAGTGCGGCCAGCGAAAAGCAACGCTCGTTCATGGTATGTCTCGCGGTTTCGGAGGAGTTCCGGCCCGGGCGTCTGCGTCGAGTCCCGCCGCGTGACGCGCGGCGATGTAGCCGAAGGTCATCGCCGGACCCAGGTTGACGCCACCCGCCGGATAGAAGCCGCCCATGATGCTGGCCATGTCGGTGCCGGCAGCGTAGAGCCCGGCAATCGGCGTGTTGTCGCCAGCGAGCACCCGGGCATGGGCGTCGGTCTCGAGCCCGGCGAAGGTGCCGAAGCTGCCGGGAACCACCTTGACCGCATAGAACGGCCCTCTTTCGATGGGTGCCACGCAGGGGTTGGGTCGATGCAGCGGGTCGCCCTGCTTGCGGTTGTAGGGCGTCGAGCCACGCCCGAATTCGGGGTCCTCGCCATGACGGGCAGGCGCGTTATACGCCTCGACGGTCGCTGCCAGTCCCGCCGCGTCGATGCCGCAGTGCGCGGCCAGTTGCTCCAGGGTACGGCCGCGCTTGAGATAGCCGCGGCGAATCCAGTGCCCGAACGGCACCGGCACCGGTCGCACGATGCCCAGCCCGTAGCGACGCAGGAAGCGGTGATCGCAGATCAACCAGGACTCGACCGGCTGGTCCTCCGGCAGTGCCTCGATCAGCGCCGCCACGTAATCGTAGTAGCCGTGGGCCTCGTTGACGAAGCGCCGGCCGTCGGCGAGCACGCCGATGATGCCCGGCTTGCCGCGGTCGATGATGTGCGGGAAATGGCCGACCCGGCCGTCCCGGTAGGGCACCGCCGAGACCGGGCACCAGGCGGCGGGCGAGGCCAAGCCGGTACTCAGCCGCCCACCGGCGGACTCGCCCAGGGTGATGCCGTCGCCATTCGCCGCTTCGGGCGGCAGCGCGAGATGCTCGCGGCCGGTCGGGGTGCGCGGGAAGTGGCGCCGGCGGCGTTTGACGTCGTGGGGAAAGCCGCCGGCGGCGAGGATCACGCCGCGGCGGGCGTGCAGCGTCTGTTCGCCGTCATGGGTTGCCACCGTCACGCCATACGCGCGGCCATCGGCCATTACCAGGCGCCTGGCCGGCGAGGCCGTCCAGGTTTCCACACCCAGCGTGTCGGCGGACTTGACCAGCCTCCCGATCAGCGCCACGCCGTTGACCCAGTGCATCGCTCGACCGTAGCGGGCGAGGTGGTAGAGATGGCGCGTCACGCGCCGGGCCACGTGCCGCGCCGAGCGCCACGAGCGGGTCACGGAGAGAAACGCCATCAGGTCCGGCCCGGCCTGGATCGGCATGCCCAGGAAGGCGGTTTCGGGCATGGTCCTGCGGATGTCCGCGACGCGCTGGCCGAGCTCGCGGGCGTCGAAGGGTGCGGCGATCACCGAGCGCCCGCCGTTGCCGGCGCCCGGCGCATCGCCATGGATGTCGGGGATGGCGTTGCCGTCGTTGAACGCGAGTGCAGTATGCGCCTGGAAGAAGTCGACCATGCGCGGCGCGGCGTCGAGGAAGGCGTCGATCCTCGTCGCGTCGAAGCGCTCGCCGAGTTCGTTACGGAGATAGGTGCGGATCGTCTCGACGTCCTCGTCGATCCCCGCCTCGCGGGCGAAGCGGTTGCGGGGAATCCACAGCCAGCCGCCGGACCAGGCGGTGGCACCGCCCAGGACGTTCTCCTTCTCCACCACGATCACCTCGAGGCCGTGATGGGCGGCGGTCACCGCGGCCGCGAGTCCGGCGGCGCCGGAGCCGACCACCACCAGGTCGCAATGGCGCTCATGCGAGGCCATGGCTCAGGCCTCCCAAGGATAGCTGGGCTGGGTTGCGCGGCCGCTCGCGGCGGCTCGTTCGACGGCGTCGATCAGTGCCAGCGTGCGGGCGGCGTCTTCGACATCGATCAGCGCCACCGCCTCGCCGCGTGCCACGGCGATGAAGTGGGCGAGTTGACGCTCCAACGCGGCGCCTGCGTCGGGCGTGATGGCTTCTTCGGCCAGCGGGGCGTGCCAGTGCGGCTCGTCGGCGTAGCGCCAGGCGCGGAGCTGGGGTAGGGCCAGCGCGCCGGCGGTGCCGGCGAGCAGATAGCAGGGCTGGCCGGACTGCTGCGGATAGACGGGATTCTCGCCGCTGGTCAGTTCCCAGCTCCACGGCGCGCTGGCGCTATCCGAGGCGTTGACGGTGCCCAGCGCGCCGTTGGCGAAGCGCAGCATCAGTGCCGCGGTGTCGGCGTAGGGCAGGCCACGCAGCCGCTGGCTGGCCATCGCCTGGACCTCGACCACCTCGCCGCACAGATGGCGCAACAGGTCCAGGTCATGAATCAGGTTGGTATGCAATAGCCCATTGCCCGGCTCGCGTCGCCAGGGCGCGGCGAAGTAGTCGTCGGGTTTGTGCAGCTGCCACAGCGCGGTGACGTTGGTCGGCTCGCCCAGCACGCCGTCGGCGAGCCACTCGTGAGCGCGACCGATCAGCGGGTTATGGCGACGGTGGTGGCCGACCAGCAGCGGTGTCGAGTGGCGACGGGCCGCGGTGACGAGCGTGGCGACTTCCTCCAGCGATACGCCCACGGGCTTCTCGATCAACGCCGGCACGCCTGCCGCCAAGCACTCGAGCGCGCTGGCGACGTGCAGGGCGTTGGGGTTGGCAATGATCGCGGCGTCGGGGCGCTCGGCGGCGAGCAGTTCGCGCGGGTCGCGATAGGCCGGCACCCCGAGTTCGGCGGCGAAGGCCCGGCCGGCGTCGCCGGGGTCGGCGATGGCGCAGAGTGTGGCGTCTGGCTGGCGGGCGATCACCGCCTGGTGCTGACGGCCCATGGTACCGGCACCAATCAAGGCGATGCGCAGGGGCTTGGAAGCGGGCATCGTGGAGCTCTCCGGAGGAGTGTCTTGCGAATTTAGAACTAAGTTCTGAAATTTGCAATGCGTACGCTTGTTCGCAAACCAGCGTTGCCTGCCGGTGCGGGCCTCAAGGAATGGGCAGCCGCTGCGCTTCGATGAGCCACAACAAGGTGCTCACGGTGACGAACGACAATAGCGTGGCGAGCATCAGCGAGGCGGTGCACAACTCGCCGTGTCCGTAGCGCTGGCCTAGGATCGGGTAGACGCTGAGCATCGGCACGCTGGCGATGACGATCGCCGC
Organism: Halomonas sp. IOP_31; assembly: GCF_021151495.1. NCBI lineage: Bacteria > Pseudomonadati > Pseudomonadota > Gammaproteobacteria > Oceanospirillales > Halomonadaceae > Halomonas > Halomonas sp. IOP_31. The sequence goes on from NZ_JAIRBP010000012.1 coordinate 90,832, forward strand.
CGTGGCCAGCGCGGGATCGAGCGGCGGTAGCCACAGCAGCATCAGGAAGATGGCCAGCGGATGCAGCAACAGCTTGGCGAATACCACCTGGCTGACGTCGGAGAGCATGCCGCGCACCTGCAATCCATAGAGACTGCCGCCGACCACGAACAGCGCCGTGGGCCCTGCCGCGGTGGCCAGCATGTCGATGGTCTTGAACACCGGCTGGGGCAGCTCGAGACCGCTGACGGCGATGATCAGACCGCTGAAGATGGCGATCAGGATCGGGTTGCGGGTCAGCCGTCGCAGCGTCTTGAAAAGCGCGCTCCAGAACGAGCCGCCCTTCTGCCGGCCGGCCTCGGCCAGCGCCATGGCGGTGGGAATCAGCAGCAGGTTTTCCACCACCATGTTGAGCGCCATGGCGATCGCCGCCGTCGACCCGACGACCATGGCGGCGATCGGGTAGCCGATGAAGCCGCTATTGGCCGCCGAGGTGCCGAGGGCGAAGATCGCGCTCTCGCCGAGCGGCTTGCCGCGCAGCCGGGCGAAAACCAGCACCGCGACGAACAACCCGCCCGAACCGAGCCCATAGGCCGCCAGGTAGACGGGATTGAAGACCTCGCCGATCGGCTTCTGGATCAGCGCGCGGATAATCAGCGCGGGCAGCGCGAAGTTGATCACGAAACCGCCCAGGCTCTGGACCTGGCTCTTGTCGAGCAGGCGGAGCATCACGGCCAGGTAGCCGATACCGATCAGCAGGAAGATCGGTGTGGTGATGGCGAAGATGTCGAGCACGGCAACGTCCTTGTCGGGGGCGAGTCACTCGCAGAAAAGCTGCGATGACTGGCTGCAATGCGAGAGTTCCTCGACGGCCTGCAGCAGCTTGGGGGCCAGCTCGTGCATGCGGCTTTCGGTGAGTCGTACGCTGGGCCCGGCAACGCTGATCACGCCGATCGGGTGACGCCTGATGGGGTGGCGGATGACCGCGCCGAAGGCCGAGGTGCCCAGCGCTGAGCTGTCGACGCAGCAGGTGTAGCCGCGCTCCCGGGCCAGCGCTAGACGCTCGAGCAGCTCGGCGTCGGTGCGCGGCGCGTTGGGGCCGAAGCGCTCGGGATCGTCGCCGTCCTGTCGGGCGAGCAGGGTCAGGGCGGCGTGGTCGTCCAGGCTGGCCAGCCAGGCCTGCCCCGAGGCGGTATAGCGCAGCGGCGCCTCACGGCCCATGTCGGGGTCGTAGCGTAGCCCGGTGCGCGTGCCCTGGGCCTTGGCGATCCAGGTCTGGCGATCGCCCTCGATTACCCCCAGGCGCACCAGTTCCCCGGTCTCGGTGGCCAGCCGGTCGAGAATCGGTTGCAGTACGTCGCTGGCGCCGGTGCTGCCCAGGTAGCGAAAGCCCAGTGCAACCAGTCGGGTCGACAGCCGGTAATGGCCGGTACGGCTTTCCTGGCGGGCGTAACCCAGCCGGATCAACTCGTTGCAGATGCGGTGCGCGGCGCTCTTGGGGATTTCCAGGCGTTCGGCGAGCCGCTGTAGGGGAATGCCGTCGGGTTCGCTGGACAGGGTCTCGAGTATCCGCAGCGTGCGTTCGATCAGGCTGCCTGCCATCTATCCTTCCTTTGATGTCGACGGTTGAAGCGCGATGAAAGACCTCAACTGACCTGGATAGCGATCTGGCGGGTCTTTTCCTGCAACAGCGGCAGGAAGCGCTCGGTGAGCGTGGCCAGGTCGATGCGCGCGGCATTGGTGCTGACGTTGATCGCACCGAGCAGCGTGCCGTTGGCGTCGAACGCCGGCACCGCCAGCGAGCGCAATGCCGAGTCGAGTTCCTGATCGACGATGCAGTAGCCCTGCTGGCGAACCTGGCGCAGCCGTACGCGCAGCTCGTCCTTGTCGACGATCGTGCGCTCGGTGTAGTGCTTTAGCGTGGCCGTTTCGAGCAATGCCTCGAGTTCGGCCTCGGGCAGTTGCGCCAGCAGCACGCGACCCATCGAGGTGGCCACCGCCGGCAGCCGGGTACCCACCGACAGGGCGATCGCCATCAGCCGGTGAGGCGCCGCCGAGCGTGCCACGTAGATCACGTCGTTGTCGTCGAGCACGCCCAGCGACGACGATTCGCCGATCTGCGCGGTGATGTCCTCGAGATGCTGCTGGATCACCGTGCGGTAGTTGTTGGCCGACAGGAATGCGTAACCCAGTTGCAGGGTCCGCGGCGCCAGTTCGAAGTGGCGGTTCTGCTTGCGCACGTAGCCTAGCGAGTTCAGGGTCAGCAAAAAGCGCCGCGCCCGCGCCCGGTTCATGCCGGTCTTGGCGGCGACCTCGCTCAGGGTCATGCGCGGGTTGGCGTGATCGAACGCCAGGATGACATCCAGACCGCTGGCCAGCGCGGTAACGAAGTCCCGGTCGTCGGGACTCAGCGGTTCATCCTTCATTTGCGTCGTCATGGCGCCACGATTCCTGTGTTGCGTGTGGGAGGGAGTATTACTGAACAGTGTCTTGCCGGAACAGTATCGTGCCGGGAATCCGAGCGCGTCGGAGTCCAAAGCACATTGTCGTCGGCTCGCTGTGACTCTAGCATAGAGTTCGAATCGCGAACATGTGTCCGCCAATTCGCCATTAGTGGCATGCCAACCGGAGAAAAGCGCATGTATGACCTGCTGTTACGCCACCCCTTCATGAGCGATGCCGGGCGCGAGGCGTGCCAGGCAACGGCGCTGGTGCGGGCGATGTGCGACGTCGAGCTGGCGCTCGCCGCCGAGCAGCAGGCGCTCGGGCTGTTGCCGGCGGGCAGCGCCGAGGCGATGGCCGAGCAGCTCGACGCGGCCGACTTCGATATCGCTGCGCTGGCGCGCGATACCGCCAAGGGCGGCAACGCGGCGATTCCCTTCGTCAAGCAGGCCCGGGCGGCGCTTTCCGACGACCTGAAAGGGGCCTTTCATCGTGGCGCGACCAGCCAGGACATCGTCGACAGCGCGCTAATGCTGCTGCTCAAGCCGCGTCTTGAGCGCTGCTCGCAACTGCTCGGGCAGAGTCTCGCCGATGGCGCGGCGCTGATGCAACGTCACCGCGACACGCCGATGGTCGGGCGCACGCTGATGCAGCAGGCGCTGCCGATCACCTTCGGCGCCAAGCTCGCTCAGTGGCTGTGGGGGCTTCATCAGGCCCGCCGACGCCTCGATGAGACGATCGACAGCGGTCTCTACCTGCAGTTCGGCGGTGCGGTGGGCGTGCATTCGGGCCACGGCGAGCACGGCGTCGCGCTAATGGCCGGCATGGCCCGGCGGCTGGGGCTCAGCGAGCCCTGGCTGCCATGGCATACCGACCGTCAGCCGATCCATGCGTTGGGCTGCGCGCTGGATGGCGTCGCCGTGGCCGCCGAGAAGATCGCCCTCGACGTGGCGCTGATGACCCAGACGGAAGTCGGCGAGCTGGCCGAGCCGGCCGAGGCCGGGGTCGGCGAGTCGTCGTCGATGCCGCACAAGCGCAACCCGGTGGGCTGTGCACGGATCCGTGCCGCGGCGCGCCAGATCCACGGCGTCTTGAGCGTGCTCGCCAATGCCGGCGCTCAGCCGCTGGAGCGTGGGCTCGGCGAGTGGCACGCCGAATGGGCGCCGCTGGTGGACGGCGTGCTGCTGTTGGAGGGCGCGCTGGAAACCCTCGGCCACCTGCTCGCGGGGCTGGAAGTCAATCAACAAGCCATGGCGCGCAACCTGGCGGTGACCGGCGGGGCGATCATGGCCGAGCCGGCGGCGCAGGTGCTGCAGACGGTGATGGTCAGCGACGACGCCAAGCGGGTGGCCCGCGAAGCCAGTGAAACGGCGCGTCGCGACGGGATCGCCTATGCTGATGCCTTGCTGGCCCACGAGCGGGTCGCGGGCAGCGACATCGATGCCGCGGCGCTACGCAATGCGGTGCGACCGGAGTTATACATTGGTAGTAGCCGGGCGCTCGTCGAGCGTGTCGGCGAGCGCCTCAAGGGCTAAGAAGGCGTTTGTTTTTAAAAGCCATTTTTAGAATCCGAAGGGATAGCGACGGGCCGCGCAAGCGGCCCGTCGCGTTTGACGCGGCGCGGCGGCGTGAATTACTTTGTTCGTATTACAAACCTGTGTTCACCAAGCGAACATAACGCGTTGAGAGGCAACATCATGGCCGAATTCCTCAACCTGCATGACGCGGTGGCGCGCTACGTCGACGATGGCGCCACCGTGGCCATGGAGGGCTTTACCCACCTGATCCCGTTTGCCGCCGGTCACGAGATCATCCGCCAGGGCAAGCGCGAGCTGACCCTGATCCGCATGACCCCCGACCTGATCTACGATCAACTGATCGGCGCCGGCTGCGTCAAGAAGCTGATCTTCTCGTGGGGCGGCAACCCCGGCGTCGGCTCGCTGCATCGGCTGCGCGACGCGGTGGAGAAGGACTACCCGCATCACGTCGAGATTCTCGAACACAGCCACGCGGCGATGGCCTGCGCCTACGAGGCCGGCGCCTCGGGCCTGCCGCTGGCGGTGCTGCGCGGCTACGTGGGCAGCGACCTGCCCAAGGTCAACGACCAGATCAAGTTCATCGAATGCCCGTTCAGCGGCGAGAAGCTCGCCGCGGTACCGTCGATTCGCCCCGACGTCAGCGTGGTGCATGCGCAGAAGGCCGACCGCAAGGGCAACGTGCTAATCGAGGGCATCGTCGGCGTGCAGAAGGAGGCGGTACTGGCGGCCAGGCACAGCATCGTCACCGTCGAGGAGATCGTCGACGACCTCGACACCCATCCCAACGCCTGCGTGATTCCCGGCTGGGCGATCAGCGCCGTGGCGGTCGCCGAGCAGGGCGCCTATCCGTCGTATGCCCACGGCTACTATCCGCGCAACAACCGCTTCTACAAGGAGTGGGATACCATCGCCCGCGACCGCGATGCCTTCGAGGCCTGGCTCAAGACTCATGTGCTTGAAGCGGGAGGAGAATCCTGATGAGCAACTACACTTCCGCGGAAATGATGACCGTGACCGCCGCCCGCGCGCTGGCCAACGGCATGACCTGCTTCGTGGGCATCGGCCTGCCCTCCGAGGCGGCCAACCTGGCGCGGCTGACCCATGCCCCCGAGGTGGTGCTGATCTACGAGTCCGGCACGCTGCAGACCAAGCCCGAGGTGCTGCCGCTGTCGATCGGTGACGGCGAGCTGTGCGAGACCGCGCTGACCACCGTGTCGGTACCCGAGATGTTCCGCTACTGGCTGCAGGGCGGCAAGGTCGACGTGGGCTTTCTGGGCACCGCGCAGATCGATCGTTACTGCAACCTCAACACCACCCTGATCGGCGACTACACCGCGCCCAAGGTGCGCCTGCCGGGGGGCGGCGGGGCGCCGGAAATCGCCACCAACGCCGGCGAGGTGTTCATTACTCTCAAGCACTCCACGCGCACCTTCGTCAACGAGGTCGACTTCGTCACCACGCTGGGCTTCGGGCGCGACGGCAAGGGCCGCGACGGCGTGCCCAACATCGGCAAGGGCCCGACCCGGGTGATCACCGACCTGTGTGTGATGCGTCCCGATCCCGACACCAAGGAGCTGGTGGTCGTCTCGCTGCACCCCAGCGTGACCGCCGAGCAGGTCCAGGAAGCCACCGGCTGGAAGATCCGCTTTGCCGAGACGCTGGAGACCACCGAGGCGCCCAGCGAGAAGGAACTGAGCGTGCTGCGTGAACTCAAGGACAGGACCGACCGCCATCATGCGGGAGAATAAGGAGTATCGACATGACTGACGTCTATCTGTGTCATCCGATTCGTTCGGCGGTGGGCAAGTTCGGCGGCGCACTGGCCAGTGTGCGCCCCGACGATCTCGCCGCGGATCTCTTCCGCGCGCTGCTCGCACGGGCCCCGGATCTCGATCCGGCGGCCATCGACGACGTGATCATGGGCTGCGCCAACCAGGCCGGCGAGGACAACCGCAGCGTGGCGCGCATGGCGCTGCTGCTCGCGGGGCTGCCGACCAGCGTGCCCGGAACCACCATCAACCGGCTGTGCGGCTCGAGCATGGACGCCATCGGCACCGCGGCGCGCGCCATCCGCGCCGGCGAGGCCGAGCTGATGATCGCCGGCGGCGTCGAGTCGATGTCGCGGGCGCCCTACGTGCTCGGCAAGGCCGAGACGGCGTTCTCGCGCGGCCAGGTGATGGAGGACACCACCATCGGCTGGCGCTTCATCAATCCGCTGTTGAAAGCGCAGTACGGGGTCGACTCGATGCCCGAGACGGCGGAGAACGTCGCCGAGCAGTTCAATATCTCCCGCGAGGATCAGGATCAGTTCGCCTACACCTCGCAGCTCAGGACCAAGCGGGCCCAGGACAGCGGCCGGCTGGCGCGCGAGATCGTGCCCATCGAGATTCCCCGGCGCAAGCAGGAGCCGCTGATCTTCGATACCGACGAGCACCCGCGCGAGACCACCCTCGACAAGCTCGCCACCCTGCCCACGCCGTTTCGGGCCGCCGGCTCCAGCGTGATGGGCTCGGTCACCGCGGGCAACGCCTCGGGGGTCAACGACGGCGCGGCGGCGATGTTCGTCGCCAGCGAGGCGGCGATGAAGCGCCATAGCCTGGTGCCGATCGCACGTATCCACGGCATGGCCACCGCCGGCGTCGAGCCGCGGATCATGGGCATCGGCCCGGTGCCGGCGACGCGCAAGCTGCTCGCGCGGCTCGACATGAGCCTCGACCAGCTCGACCACATCGAGCTCAACGAGGCCTTCGCCTCGCAATCGCTGGCCTGCCTGCGCGAACTGGGCATCGCCGACGACGACCCGCGCGTCAACCCCAATGGCGGGGCGATCGCGCTGGGTCATCCGCTGGGCATGTCCGGCGCGCGCATCATCACCGCCGCGGCCCACGAGCTTGCGCTCAGCGACAAGCGCTTCGCGTTGTGCACCATGTGCATCGGCGTCGGGCAGGGGATAGCGACCGTGATCGAGCGGATTTAAGAGAGGGAAGAAAGAAGAGGAAAGACGGAAGAGATGCATCATCGCGCCGTCGCGACACGAAGTGGCGCTCTTCCACCTTCAAGGGCGTAGCCCGTTCTTCCATCTTTCGGGATATCGCGCCGAGGCATCCGCCAAGGCGCTTACGATTGGAGAAGCCTTATGGCATTTCTCGACATCAACGGCCGCAGCGTCGCCTATCGCCTGCTGGGCAGCCAGGCCAACCCGCTGGTGATGCTGGCGCATCCGCTGGGCATGACCCAGGCGGTGTGGGACGACCTGTTGCCCCGGCTGTTGCCGCGTTACCGCGTGCTGACCTGGGACCTGCCGGGGCACGGTGCCAGCCAGGCCTGGCCCGAGCGGGGCGGCGACATCACGCCGGTCGACCTGGCGCTCGAGGCGCTGGCCCTGGCGGATCACGCCGGCGCCGGGCGCTTTCATTTCGTCGGTACCTCGATCGGCGGGGTGGTCGGCCAGCGGTTGCTCGCCGCCCACGCCGAGCGGCTGCTGTCGGCGACCCTGACCAACACCGGTGCGGTGATCGGCAATGCCGAGCTGTGGAACACCCGCGCGCGTCGCGTGCGTGACGAGGGCTTGGCGGCGATGGCCGAGGAGATCGTGCCGCGCTGGTTCGCACCGGCGCTTGTCGAGGCCGACCCGGCACTCAAGGCCGGCTGGTGCGTGCAGATGGGCCGCGGCGACGACGAATCCTACGCCCGGCTGTGCGAGATGCTGGGCCGCGACACCTTCACCGGCCGGTTGCACGCCACGTCGGTCAATATCCAGCTGCTGGGCGGCAGCGAGGACCTGGCCACGCCGCCGGCGACCCTCGAGGCGCTGGCCGGGGAGTGCGATGGCGCGCCGCTGGAGATCTTCGACGGCGTCGGCCACGTGCCCTCGGTGGAAGCGCCCGACCGGCTGGCGGCCGCGCTGCTGGCAACGCTCAAGGTGGATCTGGGCGAGGCCGGCGAACGCGGCGTCGATTACGCCACGGGCCTGGAGACCCGCAAGCAGGTGCTCGGCGAAGACCACGTGGCGCGGGCCTCGAGCAAGGCGACCAGCCTGGATGCGCCCTTCCAGCAGATGATCACCCGGCTGGCCTGGGGCGAGCTGTGGAGCAACGGCGACCTGACTCGGCGCGAGCGCAGCATGATCACCACCGGCATTCTCGCCGCGCTGGGCCGCGAGGAACTGGAACTGCACCTCAAGACCGCGCAGCGCATCGGCCTGTCCGAGGCCGAGTTGCGCCAGGTACTCATGCATGTCGCCGTCTATGCTGGCGTACCGGCCGCCAATCATGCCTTTGCGCTGGCCAAGCAGTTGGGCTGGGGCGAGACGTCCTATTAATCGCTCACTTCGGCAAGTGGGAGGGCACTAACAGGCTTATTTGCGGATAGTTTCTAAGTCATCTCTTGGAAAGCGAATCTTGTACTAATCGATGCTCAATCGCAGAGAATGGCGTAGCACCACCTCGGCGGTTGGGTTGTCGTTTAGCAGCAGGCCACGTTTCCTATGGGGTTTAAATAAAGGGCTCTTCGTCGTTGGGTGTGAAATTCGTCCCTTGAACGGGGCCAGGATATGACCTCCACATGGACAGGAGGCAGGACATGAACGGCACGCAGATTCTGACCCTTGGCCTGGGCCTTGAAGCACCTTGGACTCTCAAGGATCAGCACCTGGATACTGCCGTGTCACCTCACCGTCTGGACCTCCATGTCGAAGCCGA